>JAYUZN010000423.1:0-18671 GCA_043751755.1 Bacteroidota bacterium
TACATGGCAAACTTTGTAGCCCTCTTTTTCCAACTCCGTAGCAAGCAAGCGAAAATAGGTACTTTTGCCCGTTTGACGGGGTGCCCAAATCGTGAAATAGCGGTTCGTATTTACCAATTTTTTCCCTCTCTCTATCAAGTCTTGACGAGAAAGTGTATAATGTTCTACAGGAATATTCGGACCTGATGTGTTGAAATAGCGTTTTATTTGCATGATATACAGATATTTTGGGCAAAGATACAAAAAAATGCCTGTATTTTGGCGTAAAATTTGGCTTTGTCCGCCTTTTTGCCTTATTTTGAAAAAAACGATACTATGCTTAGATTCTTCTTTCGCCGTTCTCTACAAGGTCTCCTTATTTTGTGGGGGATTGTCAGCTTGCTGTTTAGCGTTTTTTATGTGTTAGACAGCCCCATTAATTATATGGTGGGCGAAAAGGCAAGCAAAGAGGTAAAAGAGGCGATTGCAGAAAAATATGGCTTAAACAAACCTGTTCATATTCAATACATTAGCTATCTCAATCGCATTTCGCCTTTGGGTTTTGAGCAGAGAAAATTTTGTCTCAAAAAGCCTGATTTTGGTCGCTCATATCAAGGCAATTTTGTGGTGAGCCAGTTTATTGCGGCACATTTGAAAGGAACCGCTATTTTGGCGACTGTTTCGCTGTTTTTTGCGGCGATTATTGGCATTTTTCTGGGGGTAATTGCGGCTTTGAATAAGGACAGGTTTTGGGATAAATGGATTTTAACTCTGTCTGTTTTGGGCATTTCTGCCCCTTCCTTTTTTGTAGGAGTTATTTTGATGTGGTTTTTTGCAGTGTTATTGCAGAATATTACACATTTGGACGTAACGGGTTATATGTTTGTCCCCAATTTGCAAACGGGCGAAGAATATATTGTGTGGAAAAACCTCTTTTTGCCTACTTTCGCATTGGCAATTCGCCCCTTAGCCGTCTTTGTGCAACTCACAAGAAGCTCCTTATTAGACGTTTTGCAAAGCGACTATATCCGTACAGCGCGTGCCAAAGGGCTTTCTGAAACGACTACTTTGTTTCGTCATGCCTTGCGAAATGCTCTCAATCCTGTCGCAACAGCTGTTACAGGCTGGCTCGCTTCATTGTTAGCAGGGGCTTTTTTTATTGAATATATGTTTAATTGGAAAGGCATAGGCAAACTTACGATAGATTCGCTTTCTAATCGGGATTTTCCGATTATTTTGGGCTGCACACTAACAGTAGGGCTGATTTTTGTCGTTATCAACCTTTTGACCGATTTGTTGTATGCGTGGCTTGACCCCAGAGTAAAAGTATAAGTTTGCAACGCCGTTGTCAGTGAGGACACTGACAACGGCGAATAAAGTGAAGCCTCAAATCGCTTATTTCATCGTGTTAATCGTTCTGCCATTCAAAGCCTGAATGGGGCGCGCATTGCTATAAAACAATTTTGTCATTTTATTGATTTGCATATTAGAAGCCTCTACAGGCTTAGACATCACAAACCAGCTTACATTTTCCGAACAGGGAGGCTCCGTTATTGAGCCAGAGTACGTATAATAGTTGCTCGAAGCAGGTATCAATTTCATTATATTGAACTCCGAGCTGCTACGATAGTATAAGCCTTCTGCTTCAGGCAATTTGTTAAACAACTGATTTAACAAAGAATCTTCTGCCCCAAGTGTAAACATAATCCCAACCACAGCTACTGCGCCTGTTGCTGCATTTTGATGAACCAAGTGCAGCTCCGCAGGATAGCGACTGCCGTCAATGCTATGCTCGCTGCCTGCATGAAAATGGAATTGCACCAAATCATACACCATGCTATCAAGCGTAAGTGTGCTGCCCGCAGTATAATTGTATTGCAAAGTATGCCCATTGTTGTAAATGTTGGTTTGCGAATTTTTGTAATTCATTTGCAAAGGCATCAATGCCGAATCCACAACTGCGCCCAAAATATCCACCGGAGACTGCGCTTGTCCGCCACAGGCAGAATAGGCAGTACATACTTTGTCCCAATGTTCGGCACTATTTTCGCCATTGTAGCTCCAATGCAAGTCTTCGCAATTGCTAGGGACTTCTGCTTTTTTGCAAGCCGATAGTGCCAATATCATCAAACTTACTGGCAAGAAAAGATATAGAATTTTTTTCATAAAAAACGAGAAATGGAATTGTAAATGAGAAATGAGAAATGGAAAATGAAAAATGAAAAATGAAAAATAACTGTTTACTGCTAACTGTTATCATCTGCGACATCTGCTTTTATCTGCGAAAATCTGCGAGACAAAGGTAGTATTTATTTTTATTTCCTTCAAAATTTTATTTTCGACTAACGTTTTCCTATATAAAAAGCTATTTTGGTAATGAATTGACAGAAAAAGCGACTTTTTTTTAACTTTTTCGCATAAAAATTTGGATTGTATAAAAAAACGGCATATCTTTGCCTTATCAAAATAGATAATTCGCATTTGCATAAATAGATGAGAAACTAAGATTTTTTATAAACGGGTAATGGTGGTAAAGTGAATATGCTCTGGGGTGTGATACTTCGGAGCAATTCCATTTATAAGAATTATGCACATAAATGGGCTATTTTTCCACAATTTGTTTTATCGTATCGAATAAAGTATAATTTTGCATCTTGAAACATAGATTCGCGCAGATTTTCGCAGATGAGAGACGCAGATTTCACGCAGATTGAGAATAGTTGGATGTCACTTACTATTCATCTGCGAAAATCTGCGTGAAATGTGCGAAAATCTGCGTGAAAATCACGAAATCACGAAATTATGGGTAAAATTATTGCCATTGCCAACCAAAAAGGCGGCGTAGGAAAAACAACCACAGCTATCAACTTGGCGGCAAGTCTGGCGGCTTTAGAATATAAAACCTTGCTCATTGACGCTGACCCACAGGCGAATGCGACAAGTGGCTTGGGACTCGACCCAAATACGATAGACATGAGCATCTACGAGGCGATAATCAATGAGGATATAAATATCAAAGACATTATTATTGACACCGCTTTCCCCAATTTGTATCTCGCACCTTCGCATATTGACCTTGTGGGGGCGGAAATAGAAATGCTGGACTTGCCCCATCGCGAGATGCGCATGAAGGAAGTCGTGGAGCGAATCCGCAATGACTACGATTTTATTCTCATAGATTGCTCTCCGTCTTTGGGTTTGATTACGATAAATGCCCTTTCTGCGGCAGATTCGGTCATTATTCCCGTTCAATGCGAGTTTTTTGCCTTAGAAGGTCTGGGGAAATTGATAAATACTATCAAAATTGTACAATCCAAACTCAATCCCAGATTGGATTATGAAGGCATTTTGCTCACCATGTACGACAGCCGTTTGCGGCTTTGCAACCAAGTCGTAGAAGAAGTTAGGCAGCATTTTAGCACGTTGGTATTTGATGCCATGATAGCGAGAAATATTCGGATAAGTGAAGCCCCAAGTTATGGAGTGCCAATTATTGCTTTTGATGCCAAAAGTACAGGTTCCAAAAATTATATTAGCCTTGCAAAAGAGATTTTGCATAAAAATAAACTGCCTCAAACGAAGATAGACACGATTTCGCATAACTAAGGAACACGAAAAGAATAAAATCATCATTTACCACTAAGGCACGAAGGAAACTACGAAAGAAAAAGTGCGGCTTAGATGTCTTCTTTTACAATATCACTTCGTGTTTCTTCGTGCCTTAGTGGTGAGAAAAATGTTAAGTTATTTAATTTCCGTTCCTTATGTTCAAAACCATCGCTGTATATTGTGGCGCAAAAGCAGGAAACCTACCTGAATACGCTTTGGCTGCGCAAGAATTGGCTACTTATTTTGCAGAAAATCAGATTTCCCTCGTATATGGCGGCGGAAAAGTGGGCTTAATGGGCGAAATCGGCGGAAATATGCTTGCAAAAGGCGGCAAAATTATCGCAGTTATCCCCCATTTTTTGGCAGGAAAAGAAATTTTAGAAGCAAATGCTACGGAAATTTATCGTACAGAGACCATGCACGAAAGAAAAGCCCTGATGTATCGGCTTTCTGATGCGATGATAGCTCTTCCCGGCGGCTTTGGTACGATGGACGAGCTATTTGAAACCCTTACTTGGTCGCAATTAGGCTTACATGCAAAGCCTATAGGCTTGCTCAATGTCGCAGGGTTCTATGATGATTTTATTTTATTTTTGGATAAAATGGCAGTAGCAGGCTTTTTATCGCCTTCGACTCGTGTGATGATTCATATTTCGGATAATTTGGAGGATTTGCTACACAAAATGGAAAATGCGCCTCCTGTAGAAATAGAGCCTTTGTTGAGGGAGGAGGAAATATAGAAACTTGCGTAGAAAAATTTGCCAAATAGAAAACAAAAGGCTATATTTGTAGCATTAATGCGCCAAAATATGCAAACAGAAACGGATAAATATCAACTCATTCATACAATCGTCCAAATAGAAAATATTTGGGTATTGAAGAAAATAGCCGCTTTTGTGCAACAAATACAGGAGCAAAATCCTTCATGGAATCAAATTGTGAAGCCTTTGCGCAAAACTACTTCTTTGGAGGAGTTAAAACTTGCCCAAAACTACCAAAAACCGCTACAAACTGAGGTAGATGATTACATTCAAAAGTTGGCAATTGAAGAACCTATAGAAATGCTGTTAGCCCAATTAAACAAATGAATTATTTATTTGACACCCATATTTTGCTTCAACAGACAAAGATTTTGAGCATTTAAAAGAGGTGTTTATTGATTTGGAAAGCATTTCTATGTAAAAATAATTTAAAAAAATCAAAACAAACATGGCAAAACGGAATAAAGAACTTCCCGATAATATCATTTCCAAATCCTTTTCTCAATGGACTATTGAAGATGTGAAGGAAAATTTTGGGCTGACAATGGTGCAAGAAGGGCTTGGTATGGAAGAAATCCTTGAAAATACGGTGGAATTGACTTTGGCAGAAATAACAGAGCTAAATCGCCGTAGGAAACGACTTATAGAAAAAGTCGGTGTATGGAATGAAGTGGAGTTGGAATTTTTCTTTTTAGTTCATATTTTTGAGTTATTGAATATGGAGGAAACGGGCATAGAAACCTTTATTGAAAAGCCTTATGGCACTATCGTAGATAATTATATGCTATCAGGCGAGATGGATTTGGTGCTTGCAAATGGCTATGGCAAGCCGAAAGCCCCTTTCTTTTGCATAAAAGAGTTCAAAAAAGCTAAATCAAGCTCTAATGACCCTGAAGGACAACTCGCAGCAGGTATGCTCGCTGCACAAGCCTTGAATCAGGCTTTATATCCCGAAAACCCGCCTGTTGTATATGGTGCGTACATAATGGGACGGGAGTGGATTTTTGCCAAATTGCAAGGGCGCACTTTTATTCAAAGTCCTGCTTTTTTGCTTACAAATGAGGCTATGCTAAAAAGCATGTTTTGTGTACTCAAACAGCTGAAAATCATTATGGTAGGACAATATAAACAACTCAATTTGACCTAAATCAGCCGTTTTTGCCCATAAAAAAATAAAGGGTTTGCAAATGATTGCAAACCCTTCTGTATTCCTTATCGAAAGTCAAGCCTTATTTTACCGCATTTACCACTGCTTCAAACGCAGTAGGGTGGTGCATAGCAAGGTCTGCAAGCACTTTGCGGTCAAGTTGAATCCCTGATTTATGTAATTTTCCGATAAAAACAGAGTAGCTCAATCCATATTGACGCACTGCTGCATTGATACGCTGAATCCACAACTTGCGGAACTCACGTTTTTTGTTTTTTCTATCACGATAGGCGTAGGTCCAACCCTTTTCGATTTGGTTTTTGGCTACTGTCCATACGTTTTTCTTTCTGCCCCAGTATCCTTTGGCAAATTCTAACATGCGCTTTCTGCGTGCGCGAGACGCTACTGCATTGACCGAACGTGGCATATCTTCTTACGAGTTAAATTAAAAATGAGAATAGAGAAATTAAAAATGCGAATAGTAAATTGAGAGAAGCAGATAATCGGCTACTATGCAAACTGTGGTGCAGTGAGCTTGCCGAACTGTTTACTGCTAACTGAAACTTAGCCTCCCATGAGCAAAATCATACGTGCTTCGTCTGTTGCGGGAACATACGCAGCATTGCGCATACCTCTTTTACGTTTTTTCGATTTTTTCGTAAGAATGTGGTTCTTAAATGCGTGCTTGAATCGCACTTTACCGGAGGCGGTTCTTTTGAAACGCTTAGATGCCCCCGAGTTTGTTTTCATTTTAGGCATAATGTCTAAAAATATGAAATTTGGTGTAAAAATGTTGAAAATCAAATGTCTTGTTACATTCGAGGTGCAAAGGTAAGAGGTTTATTTGAAGTTACCAAATTTGGGGGCTTGTTTCTCGCAATTTCTCGCAATTTCTCGCAGATTTTCGCAAATTTAACCGCAGATTTTCGCAGATGAACAAAAAAATCTGCGAAAATCTGCGTCCCTATCTGCGAAAATCTGCGTGAACCTATACTGCCATGAAAAAAAATACTTGTTTCTTACAAAAAAACGATATATTTAGCCCCGAATTACAAAATAATAGATTTCTTAGCTCACAGATTTCGTAGGTCTATCCATTTTCAATTTTCAATTCTCAATTTTCAATTTCCCAATTATGGAAGTAACAAAATTATTTGACATTTTACCCTATCAAAAGGCAAAATACCCCCAAGAGGTCGCACTTGCGGGCAAAGTTGGGGGCAAGTGGAAAACCTATTCCACAGACGACTGTATCGAAATGGCAAACAAAGTCAGTCGGGGTTTGATAGCTATGGGCGTACAGCCGGGCGACAAAATCGCCATTATTTCGGGCAGCCGTCCCGAATGGCATTTTTGCGACATCGGCATTATGCAAGCAGGAGCGATTCCTGTGCCACTTTATCCCACCATTAGTTCCAATGAGTATGAATATATTTTCAATCATGCGGAACTCAAAATCGCCCTGATTGGCGACAAGAAAATATTGGATAAAGTGCTGGCTATCAAAGACAAAATATCTTCTTTGCAAGCCATTTTCACCTTTGATGAAGTGGAAGGAACAAAGCATTTTTCGGACTTGTTGCGAGCTGGCGAAAAAACGCCTCAAGAAGACGTGGAAAAACGCAAGTCTGCCGTTCAGCCTACGGATTTGGCGACCATCATATATACGTCAGGTACAACGGGCAATCCCAAAGGCGTAATGTTATCGCATCACAATATCGTTTCCAATGTGCAGGCTACCATTCCTTTGTTGCCTATAGAGCAAGCAAATGTAACCTTGAGTTTTCTGCCTTTGTGCCACATTTTTGAAAGAATGGTTTTGTATGTCTATACCTACACAGGTATGTCCGTACATTTTTGCGACAGCATAGACAATCTCCGCGACTATCTGGCAGAGGTAAAACCCGAGTTTTTTACGGCTGTTCCGCGTGTAGTCGAAAAATTATATGAGAGAATTATTGCTTCTGGCAATGAGCAAACAGGGCTGAAAAAGAAGATTTTTTTCTGGGCAATGGGGCTTGCTGACCAATATAAAATAGACAAAGACATGGGTTTTTTCTATAATATGCAGCTCAATCTTGCAAAAAAATTAGTTTTTGGCAAAATTGTAGCTAGATTGGGCGGCAGAGTGAAAGGCATTGTAACGGGAGCCTCTGCCCTACCTGCCAAGCTATGTCGAGTGTTCAATGCGATGGGTGTGCCGATTCGGGAAGGCTATGGCATGACCGAACTTTCTCCTGCCGTTTCTTTCAATCGTTTTGAGCCGGGCGGCGTGATGGACGGAACTGTAGGCATGAAAATCAGCAATATAGAACTCAAAATTGCAGAGGTAACAGGGGAAATTTTGGTCAAAGGGCCGAATGTGATGATGGGCTATTACAAAAATCCCGAAGCTACGGCAGAGACGATTGACAAAGACGGCTGGCTGCATACGGGAGATGTGGGCATCATTACGCCTCAAGGTTTCCTCAAAATCACCGACCGTATAAAGGAGCTTTTCAAGACTTCGGGCGGCAAATACATTGCGCCTCAGCCAATAGAGACCAAAATGAAGGAGTCTTTTTTCATAGAACAAATGATGGTTATTGGCGAAGGGCAGAAATTTCCTGCGGCATTGGTCGTACCTGCTTTTCCGTATCTCAAAGTTTGGTGCGGAGAAAATGGGATTCCTTTTGATGACAATAACCGTTTGGCTTCGCTACAAAATGCGAAAATTCAAGCCAAATACAAGGAAATCATTAATGGCTACAATCAGGATTTTGGGAATTGGGAGCAACTCAAGAAGTTTGAGCTTGTGCCTGATGAATGGACAGTGGATTCTGGAGAAATGACTCCTACGATGAAGCTGAAAAGGCGGGTTATTTTGCAGAAATATCAACGAGAGATAGAAGGGGTTTTCGCATAATTTTTGGGTTTCACGCAGATTTTCGCAGATGATAGCAGATTTCGCAGATGAGAACGATAATCTGCGTGAACTTAATAGCACTTAGATAATTTATGTTTAATAGCGTGGCGCACCTTTCAAAGGTGCGCCACGCTATTAAACGTAAATCGATTTACCAATTTGTAATGTCGTTATCTAACTACAAAGAGGTGGCAGATAAGCTGTTTTTAAGCCTATATACAGCGCGAATATTTACCGAAAATTATATATTTCTAACAAAACATGAGATATGCAATTTGCGCAGAAAATGGGCTGGGCTTGAGGGTAGGTTGATAAGAAAACCGCCTCACCTTTTTGGGGGCGAAGCGGCTGGGGTTCAGGGAGCAATATATTTTGCGGATTACAAACTGCTATATTAGTTTTTCACGAGCTTCGTGATTTGATTGCCTTTTTCAGTAGTTATTTTTACAAAATACACACCCGATGCAATGCCGTTAAGGTCAAAACTTAACACTTGATTTTGAGCGATATTTTTGATACTTTCCGAAAATATCGATTTTCCGCTTGCATCAATTATCTCTACTGAACAATGATTCAGGCTTGCATTTTCAAAGACAATTTGCAATGCTTCCTCTCCTAATGGGTTTGGATATACGTTTATTCCCAAACTTAAGGCATTCTCCACTGCTACGGTTGTTATGCTAATGGGGGCTGATATTTCGCTGCTACAACCTGCCGTATTCGTAGTAACTACCGTATAATTTCCATTTTGCGTAACCGTGTAAGATTGTGAAGTAGCTCCAACAATCGCTACCCCATTCAAATACCATTGCCAAGTAACATTTGTGCCTGAACTTGTGAGGATAAAGCCGTTTATACTTACATTTGGCGTGTTTGGAACAGCATTTACGGTTACAAGTATCGTGTCCCTTCCTACGCAAGCATTTGCATCTGAAACTGCTACGTTATAATAGGTGTTAGCAGTAGGGCTTAGGCTTTGACTTGGAATGCTGGGAGAACCGTTGCTCCATGTATAAGCAAAAGGACTTGCCCCTGTGTTTGATAGGGCATTTAGCACAATACTACTGCCTAAACAAATCGCAGTGTCTGCCCCTAAGCTTGGGTTAGGCAGCGGATTGACGGTAATTGTCAAGGAAGCACTCGGCGTTCCACAGACAGCAGAAGCCAAAGAATCGTACAAAGTAACTGTATAAGTCGTTGTGGTAGTGGGGGAAATGGGGGTGTTTTCGGTATAGGCGGGCGACCAAGTAATGTCATAATTAAAGGAACCACCATACGAATCAGAATACATCTCCGTAGTATTGCCCAAACAGATACTATTCGAAGTAGTATAAAGATGTAGCTGTAGTGAATCCCAAACGGTAACATTGATTGGATTTGAAGTAGCCCAACATCCTGTACTATCAAATACTTCTAAAGAATAAGTGCCTGAAAAAACACAATTCTGTGTTGTATTAGTACTTCCGCCTCCATTCCAATAGTAACTATATCCTCCAGTACCACCTATTGCGCTTCCGTTTATTATGCCATTTCCACAGAAAGTAGTATCATTTGAAGTAAGGCTCACAATAATGGGAGTGGGTTCTGTTACCACAAAAGTATCTGTTATGCTACAACCATTATCATCAGTTGCCACAAAGCTATATACTCCGCCTGACAAATTGTAATTATCGGAATAATAATAATAGTCCTGCCACCCATTAGACCAAGAAAAATTATAATAGCCTGTTCCCCCCGATATTTCTACATAAATCCCTCCATCTCCTGCCCCAGCACAGCTCACATTTGTGATACCATAATTAGATACAGTTAAGGGTAAAGGGGCATTAAAATATTGTGTTCCCCAATAAGATTGGCATCCATGTGCGTCGGTAACGGTTAAATCATAGCCTATACTTCCATCAGTTGTGATGAGTTTTGCTGTGGTATCTCCATTTGTCCACAAATACGTGTAGGGCGTTGTCCCTCCTACGATATCAAGTAATACACTACCTGTGTCTCCATAACAGAGAATATCGGTAAAAGTATTAACGCCACTAACATATAATTCGGCAGGTTCATTGATTGTATAAGAACCAACGCTTATATAGCAGCCATTTGCATCATATATGTCAAAATTATAAATACCCGCATATAAACCGGTCAAAATAGCCGTTGAATTATTGCTGACCAAATAGCCATATACTTCATAGTCCCCCGTTCCCCCGCTTATATCCATCTGTATTGTCCCGTCATAGCCATACGCACATAGTACATCAGTCGTTACTACATTGCTTACCGTAATTGGGGCAGGTTCTGTTACTACAAAGGTATCAATTACACTACAGCCAGAAGTATCTGTTATCGTAACACTATAACTTCCCGCGCTCAAATTACTTATATAAGAGAATCCATCATAGTCATAGCCTACAATCCCATTAGACCATGAATAGTAGTACCCAGAACTATTTGTATATATATATATTTCTCCATTAGCATCACCATTACATGTAATATTATATATATAAGGAGTTAACGGAGATGCCTGAAGTGTCCATGAGTTTGTGGTAATTGTACCCAAAGAATCTGTTACAGTAAGCGAATAAGTCCCCGCAGATAATGCCGTTACATCTTGAGTAGTTGCTCCATTAGACCAACTATAATTAAAGGGAGCTGTGCCTAATGTTACCGTTACATCAATACTACCTGTATTTACCGAGCAAGTAATAGGGGAAACAATTGCAGTAAAAGTGAGATAGGGAGGATAATTCAACTCATATGACACAACTTTCACATTTTGGTTGATAGCAACTAAACTTTGAGAATATCCTGGGAGTTGAGCAATCGTGATACCTCCAGCTAAACCACCACTACTTCCATAATCTGCATCAACATCATGTTGTACACCCGTTAGTAAACCCGTTGAAAGTTGCACTTGCACAATTACATCGGCAGAAGCTCCCCCTTGCGGATCTGATTGATTGTTTACCCATAAATAAGGTCCGCCAAGTACCGTTCCACCATCATAAACAGCACCATACATTCCCGTTAAGGTATGTGTAGCTGCTAAAATAGTAGAAGCAGCATCAACAGTGGCAGTTCCAGAAGGCGGGTTATTAATTTTGGTCATGTCTGTGCCAAAGTTTCCTACCCAAAATCCTCCAGATCCACTTGGGTCGTAAGTTATCCACCGTACAGTGGATTGTGCGCCTGACAAGGGGGGAACCGTAAAAGAACCTATAATAGCTTGGCTTGTAATATTTACTTTGTTGATTGTGTTGGTATTGTTTGCCATATAAATATAAGTACCGTCTGTCGTCATGGCTCTTACATTTCCAATACCTGCTACATTAAAGCCGCCTAAATAGCTACCCGTTACATCATAGATACTTACAATATCTGCTGCATTGAATTTGGTTACCCAAAAATTAGTGCCTGTCCAAACAATTCCAACCTCTCCCTGCTGAGGGTTGAAATCGAACTGTATATTCCATGTTTGTGAAAAGAGGTTTGAGCCAAATGCAAAGCCCAAAAGAAGATGTAAAAATGTTGTTTTCATTTTTTGAGAAGATGAAACTAAATGTGTGAGAAAATTTCGCCTTCCACGCACTAAAAACGCTTGTTTTTACGTATATACAGTTGGTGGAAGGTCTTGGTACAGGACGTTTCAACTCGACCTCATTACGCTGCTTATTCGAAAGTCGGCTGGCGTTTTTGAGTGTGGTAAAAGGGGGCTTCTGTTTGCAGCAGAAGCTCCTCTTTTAAAGTTCGGTGGGTTTGGGAAAACCCGCCGAACTTTTGCGTTATAGGTTTCTGAACGAAGTTGTGTTATTTTCGTTCAGGATATGCAGAAATAAACCCTGATTCGTGGGTAATTCTCTGTTAATTTTGGGAAATCCGCCAAGCGGATAAGCTACAAGTAGCAAAAAATAATAATACGAAAATGGTAAATGTGTAGTTCATTGTTAAGTTTGTATTGCGTTCAATGCTATGGTTCATTTTGTAATAAAAACCTGACATAATTAAATAAAAAAAGTATCTTTGTACGTTTTTACTATTTAACGCCAAAACGATTATGTCAGAAGATGAATTTAAGGAATTTATGGAGAAGGTCAAACCTATTTTTACCCGTAAATACAAAAAAGAATTGCCAGAAGGAGTAGCCATAGATGATTTTTTTCAAGAGGTATTAATTGCTTTTTGGAAGAATATAGATAAAATTACAGGGAATAGATATCACTATTTTTGGAGAATAGCCAGTAATCTATGCAAAAAAGCGTATGGAAACAAAACAAAAGCCGGTATTTTTGTCAGGATTGAGGAGGATATGGGAACTATAGACTTTGAAAAGGGGCTGTTTAATGAAAAAGTATTAGATGAAGAAATGGTAACATTATTATCGAATACCATAGAAGAGCATCTCAAACCCGCCGAAATAGAAATTTTACTTGCAATTAAAAATAGCGATTCGTTGGTGTTAGTACACGAGGATTTGGTGCTTACAGGGGTCTTAAAAAAAGAGACAACGGTAGATTCTATTTACAAAATGAAAGAAAGAGGTATCCAAAAACTGAAGGAGCTTTTAGCTAAACAAGGCATTAATTATGACTCTTTTTTTGGGTAAATGTGGTAAAATAAAAAAGAGTAAAACCCTTCATCAACATAAAGCTATCACCATTTATCGTCCCGTTGTCAGTGGGACACTGACAACGGGACTGCATTTCAATGATTGTCAGTTATTTATGACATACGACTTACAAACGGCATTATCAACACAAATATATGACAGAGTCTGAAATTAGAGACAGAATAGAACGCTTTTTTGGCGGCAAAATGCCCGAAGCAGAAAAAGCTTTGTTTAGGGTAGAATTGGAGGAGGAAGAAGAGTTGTTAAAAGCCTATAACTTTGAACGCTATCTTCGTGCAGCTTTAGACGAATATCAACAAAAGCAGCAAAACGCCGCAAACCCCGTTCAAGATTTGCCCGTTTCACGCCCCAAATCTTTGAATAAATGGTATGCTGTAGCTGCATCACTTGCGCTATTCATTGGGCTTGCATGGTGGTTTATTCCCGAAAAAACACCTATAACAATCCTCACAGATTCGCCACAGCCTTCGCAAATCGCCAAAGATAGCGGTGTTGAAATCGGGCATGTAGCGATTGTAAGGGATAGCACTAAGGATAAGCCACTTGTTACTGTTAAAAATGAAAAAAAACTGAAGCCTAAGCCGATAGATTTAGCCACTCATCAAGCCTCATCTGAAGACAAAAGGCTTGCATTTGCAACCCTTGAGGAGATAGCCTCATTGCGGGAAATGAGGAAATTGTATGCAGATACCCTCAAACAACTCAAAGTACAGGGTTATGCAGGGAACTCATTTGAGGATAATACAAGTTTTTTGTATCAAAACATTCAAAAAAGCAAGCGAAAAGGAGAAATAGATTCTATTCAAGTCGTTCTTGAAACCGAAAGACAAGAGCTAAACCAACAAATAAATCGCTTAAGAAATGAAGTTAACATTCATAAATAATCGCAAAATTAGAAAATCATTTGCCTTAGCCCTATCTTTCCTATTGCCTTTATGGGGAGTTGCACAAAACAATCTGGGCAATTACCTACCCATAAGCCATGCTAAATATCAGCAATGCCAAAAAGTATTAAATGCTATGATAAGGTCTGCGGATTTGAGCCAACTCAATACGCCCCTTGATTTTCAGCTGATAAAAAAAGAAATTGAATACGGTAGCGTAGCGGGTACTCGATATTTAAGGCATATAAAACTTCATGAAAAGGCGTATGATGTGTGTATGCAGCAAGGCGCGGATTCTCTTGCCGCCCTCGCGCTCCTACTTGGGCATGAGTTATATCATTATTATCATGAGGACGGCGGCTATGCTTGCAACTATCTCGGCTATGATAGCCTTGCCCTCCTTGCCGAAACTAAGGCAGATTTGCAAGGAACTTATTATGCGAAATTGGCAGGTTATTCGCCTTGTGGAGTAGTAAAGCCTTTTATAAATGCCTTGTACGCTGCATTTTCCCTTCGTGATGATATGACGAATTACCCGCTCAAAAATAGGCGGGTAGCCTTGTCTATCGAGGTGTGCGATAGTGCCGAAAAATTGGTAAAGCTCTTTGAACTGGGAAATATGCTGATGGTCATACAAGAATATGACAAGGCGGCAGGCGTGTACGATTATTTGTGTACACAATTTGGCAGCAGAGAGATGTATTTTAATGCGGCTGTAGCAAGGTTGGTGTGGGTGAAGGAAAGCGGTTTTTCTACAGAAGATAAAGTATATGATTTTCCGATTTTATTTGAATCTAACTCAAGGGTTGAAAGAGAAGATGTTTTTATCAGTAAAAAAGTGAGACTTCAAATCCTAAATGAGATAGATTCTCTATTGTCGAAGTGTCTTCTCTTAGATGAGCATTATACCTTTGCCCAGATTTACAAAGTATTTTTATGCGAACTTTATGGCGTGCATACAAAGGAAAGAAAGGCTTTTGCAGATAAAATGAAAAAAGGATTGTTAGCCATCAATAATTATCCACAGCAAGAAGAACTGCTTTCTCTCCTACAAATAGGGATAGGAATAAGTGATGCCGAATTAGGAGAGATAGAAAGTGCTAAAAAGAATTTCAAGCAAATGGAACGTAGATACCCAGCTCTCTATCAAAAAAATATAGCTATTATGAATAATAAGGAGGCTGACAATTATATAAATCCTTCTCCTATCCCCACCAATAAACGGGCTGATAGTCAAGAAACAGTGGGAACTATTACGCCTTTTGATGACCTTATAGGAGAAAAAGATTCCATAAATATATCTTTCTCTTCGTATCTCCCTCCTCTCTCTGTTTATTTAACACCAAAATCAGAACTTACTTTAAGTATTTGTAGCTACCATCATAAACAAATTAGGATACTTTCTACTTGCCCCAATTATGTAGGGACATCTGCACTTAAATGCAAAATCGGAGACAATGTTGATAAGGTATTAGCGGCTTACGGCAAACCCATAGCTATTATTTATGGAACACAATATACCTACTATCAATATTCCCCTCAAATTGTATTTATTACTCACGACAATATTATTCAAAACTGGTTTCTTTATCTCAAAAATATTCAATGATTTTTTAACTATGAAATATTTTATTTTATTTTTTTTGTTCGTGTATAGTTCTATCGCGCTTTGCCAAAGCGACACAGTACCTCATCAAGACACTACTTCTTGGCAATACTTGTTTCAAAAAGCAAGGTCTTTTAAACCTAAAGATTATCCTACGGCATTATTATACCTCAAAAAAGCAAAATTGGTAGCAACAAAGCAAAAAGAATTATATTATTCGCTAAGCTATGAGTCTCATATATATATAAAACTAAATCGCTCGGATTCTGCTAAGATAAGCGGTAGGAAATATTTAGCCATGAGTCCCATAGTAAATGCAGACTCTATCGAAAATGTTGTATTCGACTATAAGGCAATTTCTGAAATATATCTGATGGAAAATGATTATGATAGTACAATATATTTTATTTCCATTGCAGATAGTATGTGCCAAAAACACCAACTTAGGGAGCCGTTGTATGCAATTTATAGTATTTTGGGAACGCTTTACGCCTATCAAGACGACTATGATCATGCTGAAATATATTTTCTTAAATCATTAGCTTCAGCCAAAGAAGTATATTTGTTGAATAATAAGGACAAGAATTATTCGATATGCCTTAATAATATGACACAATATTACCTTGACCTTTATGACCTCGAAAAAGCAAAAGAATGTAACCAAAAAAGCCTTGAAATTACAGATACAACCCATGTTGAATATGGCATGGTCTTATGCTCTGCTGCAAGGATTGAAGAGAGGTTGAAAAAATACGAAGACGCTGAAAAGTTATATATACAAGGGCTCGCTATTCTGGCTAAAGAGGGGAAAGCCTTTCCTAATTATACAAGCTATTTAAGCAATTTAGGGGGATTATATCGACTTATGAATAACTATCACAAAGCCGACTCGCTTCTTACCTTAGCCTTGAAATTGGATATAGAGAGAAAGGTATCTTCTAAGGCACTTATTAAGAGAATAAAAAACTTAGCAGTTATCAAAAACTTAGGAAAAGACTACGAAAATGCTCGAAAATATTGTTTTGAGGCACTTGTTGCGCTCAAAGAAAATTATGGAGAAAACTATTACGAAACAGGGCTTATGGAATATGAAATCGCCTGCCATTATGAAGATATTGCTAAATATGATTCTGCTGCAATCTACTTCAAAAGTGGACTGCAAAAAGTTATTCTGCACCTCAAAAACAATACTTTATTGCTTACCGAAAAAGAAAAAATAGGCTTAGTCCATTATTTAGCAGATACTCATTGGAATAATTTTAAAGCTATTGTTATGCAACATCCTATCCCTTCTATGTTGGAAGGATTAGTTGATTTCCAAATAGAAAGCAAGGCTTTTATGCTATATGATGCCCAAAAAACAAGCAACTTGATTAAAGAATTAAACAATAAAGAAGCAAAGCTATGTTATGATTCCTTGTTAAATGTAAAAGGAGAGCTATCTAACTTGAGTGTATTATCTGCTTCTTTGCAAGAAAAGCAAAGGGCACATATAGAATCCCTTAAAGCCCAAGAAAACCTATTTCAGAAGCGGCTTTTGGCATATATCCCCGAAAATAAGATTACAAACCCCTCCTATAAATGTACGGATATTTTGCAACATTTAGCCCAAAATGAAGCCTATATAGAAATATTCACTTATATAATTAGCGATTCCTTAGAGAAAAAGCATACTTTGTATGGAGCAGTAATAGCAACTCCTACAAAAGCCTTGAGCTTAGTATCTTTAGGCAGTAAGGAACAATTAACTGCGGGCTATAATCAATACATTAATCATGTTCTTAATGGATATACAGATACCTTAGCTTATCAACTATTTTGGCAGCCCTTAGCTGCTCAATTAACGGGCATCCATAAAGTATATATTTCTGCTGATGGCATCTATCATAAAATTAACCTTAATTCTCTTCTTTCTCCCAATAAAGAATATGTTATAAATAATTGGGATATTCATTATTTGTACTCAGCAAAAGATTTATTAGTTCAAAACAAACCTATACGACCTATAAACAAAAACATTGCGCTTTTAGGAAACCCTAATTTTAGCCTATCGGACTCGGACTATCATCAGACCTATACTTACCTTCCGAATATCACAAAAAAGGACTATTTCATTCCTTACAGAAATAGGGGTATTGAAAATACAAAATTGAGAGATTTAGGCGGCACAGAAAAAGAAGTCAATGATATTTATCAATTGTTTCTGAATCGAAAAAATTGGAAACCCGAAAGATACTTAAAAAATAATGCAACAGAAGAAGTATTAAAAGGCATAAAAAATCCTGATATATTACTGATTGCAACCCATAGTTTTTCTGGCACAGAACCAAATAAAGACAAGGCTTACAATAGCCAAATGTATCAATTTGGATTGTGTTTATCTGGCGCACAAACTAACAAATGATTCTTTAATTGAAAACCGTAATCATGAAGACGGCATTCTTACCGCCTACGAAGCCTCCTCCCTTCGCCTTGACTCTACGGAGCTTGTTGTTTTGTCTGCTTGCGAAACAGGGCTTGGCGAAGTCCAAAACGGCGAAGGCGTATATGGTTTGCAGCGTGCTTTTCGCATAGCAGGCGCGCAGTCCCTTATTATGAGTTTGTGGAAAGTAGATGATGCCGCTACCTCCCGTTTGATGCCTCGTTTTTTTGAATATTGGCTTTCGGGCAAATATCCTAGCAAGCAGGCTGCCCTTCGCAAAGCACAGTTAGATATGTTGAAAGAAGGGGCTTCTGTAAAGGATTGGGGAGCTTTTATTATGATAGGCGAATAAGATGTAAACAGTGGGAACGGAAAAAAATATTTCCTGCTAAAAAATCCTTTTTGCAGTATAATAACATTTAACATGCCAAAATGCTCATTTTTCCTCCTTTTCTTGCTTCTTTCTAACAACCTGCGAAACGGAACGTATCAAGAAAACCTACTTTTCGCACTATTACGAGTATATAGATGTTTCTGCTGATGGCAAAAAAATCGCTATTCAAATCGAAGATAGTGAGGTAAGGGGCGTTACAACCTAATATGAACACAATATTTTGTGATGGATATAGACGGGAAAAATGAGTATAAATTGCCGTTGAGGTAATGATAAGATAACGACATTACGATTTAGTAAATCGACTTATGTTTAAGAGGGTGGCGCACCTTTTAAA
>JAYUZN010000424.1:0-3599 GCA_043751755.1 Bacteroidota bacterium
GTCCGCTTCCATACTCGAAGCGGACGCTTCAAGAAACTGCCACAAGCGGACGCTTGCGGCAGCTATCCCGATAATTTAACTTCGTTTATTTTATAAAAACCACTTATCAATATGTCTGCCATTTTGCGTTCTTTTGCCCCGTTAACATGTCGGTAGCCCGAAGAAAAACGCCCCAATTCCCAACATAGTTTTTCGTGCAAGCACGAAAAAACGAATAAAAAAATGGGGGAAATACGCATATTGCTACCGACATTTTGTCCCTACGGGACAAGCAAAGCACGATGGCAGACATATTGACTTATAACCTGATTTTTTGAAGCTATCTTGGGGCAAAGATACAAAAAAATCCTGCTGTAAACGAAATATCGTAACTGTTAAATCTTAGGGTTGCGCACTTTTTAAAAGTGCGCAACCTTAAAGACGGTTTAGAAAACTGCCTAATTGCAGCCCTTAAAACTGCCGAAACCTATCTGTCCAATTATTTTTCTTATTCAATTTCAAATCCTGCAAAGTGCTGCTTTTGACATTGATAGTGAGCTGATAGGATTGAAAACGCCCCAAAGGAAACCACGAAAAACTTGCGTCCCAACAATGCAAATCCCTGTGAAAAGTAATGTTAGTATCGTCCGTCAATTTTTTATTTTTGAAGTCATAGCCACTTCTATAGCCAATTTTCCACTTAGGCGTAAGGCTCAAATCGCCCGAAAAACCGAAAATATTGGTAACTGTAGGCTTTGCGTATGTTTGTTTGCTATAATTGAGGTTGTAATTGAGATTGATAGACCAAGGCACATTGAAATCCATATAGCCGTCCATATAATTGCGAATCGCCGCATATTCGACCTCGTCAAAAGTCGTAGATTTCTTGAGAGTGCCTACTTTTTTCTGGGATTGAAAAGAAGTACTTACGCTCACTTGTGCCGTTGTCAAACGTCCAAGTCGCTGATTTTCAGTCCATTCAAATACAGGTAGTCTTCGTGGTTTGAGGCTATCTTTAGAATAAGCATAAGGATCTACATTTACAGAACTGTTTATGTTGATTTTGCGATTGAAAACCGTAGTCCTTGCGTTGAGTAAAATAGGGCTTAATTGAAAACTATCTGCGGCAAAATTGTAGGAAAAATTGGCATCTAAGGCATCTAATAGCTTGATTTTCTGAAATTTGTCTTCTTTTTCGGGGAAATCGGGCTTAAAACTCGCTTTTTTGAGCAGTTTCATCTCAAATTCATTGTGTAGCGTAAAATAAAGAGCCTGCGATTCTCCCTGCGAAGGGCTGCCAAGTCCCGAATTTGCATAGCGATTGTACTTGATTTCTTTGCCCAAAGTGTCCTGATAAGCCCCAAAACTGTTCCATTTGGAATCCGAAAAATCGGGCTTGTACGAATAAGTTACGGCAGGAATCATCATTTGGCGAACGACCATACCTCTCTTCGAGGCTTTGTTCGCTAACAATGCGTACAAAGTCGTGCCTGCCCGCAAATTGAACTGAAAATCCCTTGCTGTTTTGAAGCCATTTACATTTCTTGTTACAACTTTGTTGCTGTCTGCATCAAAATATTTTTGCTGCGATTTGAAATACCAATATTCATTATAAGTAAAATTCGGGCTAATATTTACATATTTTAACACTTTAATTTGCGTAGAAATGGGGATATAATGCTTTATTCCATTTTGAAAAAATGCCCTTCCCTCCACCGTTTTGAACGCAGAATCTGCCGTATTTACATCTGTATAATGAAAGATTCTATTCGGACTTTCTAACACAGGCAAGAGCAAAAAAGTAGGAATAGCACTTATGCGATTCGTAGCCGAAAAGGTGTATTGTGTAGAAAGTTGCTTGAGCGGATTCCAAATATCTTTGGTACTTTTGAGGTTTTTGAAGGGCGTTTGCGAAGCCATGTTAAGGTTTACATCAGGCAAGGTAAGGCTCAAAACGCCCCGATTCACATCTTGATTCATGTTGCCCGAAACGCTGAGAGAAACGGGGATTTTGCCTATTTTACTCTTGCTGAATGCCAAAGAGGAGGTTTGAATATTTTGGGTATTGTTTCTAATGTCTAAGGTTAGATTACGGTTAAAATTTTTGTCAAAAGAGATATTTCCCGAAATATTGGTATTTTGGTTGATGCGATGCGAGTGATTTGCTTGAATTTTCCACCCCACCGTTTTTTGATAATCGGGGTCATTCGGCTCATTGAATTTGATGATTCCATAACTCACGCTTATGCCTCCGTCAAGGCGCGAACCGTATTTATAACGAGTCTGTCCATTCAAGCCCCAGCCGCCTTTAGAATAAATATCTGCCTTTGCTAACAAATCAAAATAGGGATTTCCGCCCCAATAATAGCCTAAACCTGACAAGAAAAAGCCCCTTTGTCCCTGCTCGCCATACGTAGGCAAAATCAAGCCCGTAGTTTTCTTTTTGGTGTTGGGAATGAAGCCAAAAGGAATGACAATGGGAATAGGGAAATCTTCTATGACCAAATTCAAAGGTCCAGAAATGATTTTGCTATTGGGAATCACCTTCATTTTCTTGGATTTTATGTAAAAATGGGGATGGTCAGGCTCGTTGCAAGTCGTATATTTTCCGTTTAAGCCATAAAAGGAATTATCGGGCAATCTTTTCACTTTTTCTGCCAACAAAAAGCCCTCTCCTTCCGTAGTTCGCGCCTCTATTACGCGCCCTTTTTTGGACTTGAAATTGTAGGACATTTTTTTGGCTGTATAAGTCTGTTCTCCCTGCGTGAAATTAGGTTTGTCCATAATCTCTTCTGTCGCCTCATCTATCACCTTTCCCTCAGCAGAGATAGTCTGCGTTTTCCAATCTACAACGATTTTATACGCAGAAATTTTCATGTCTTCGTATTCAATATGTGCCTTTCCATACAGCAAAAGCAATTCATTTGCCACATCAAACACTATCGAGTCCTCCGCATTATAGGCTACTTTTGCTTTGAGGTCGCTCACCTTTTTGAGAGAATCTATATAAGCGGTTTTGCGGAAAAGGCTCAAAGAGTCGCCCACACTTAGGCGAATGCTGTCTTTTGGGAGTGTGTCATTTCGGGCTATAGTTTGGCTTAAAGTGTCTTTTAATGTAGTCTTTTTGCCGCCTTGTCCGCCCTTTCCACCTTGTGCATTTGCAGATAGACTCATTCCCAAAAGCAAAATACTGATGAGTAGGTAGCGAAATATGGGAAAAAATTGTTTCATTGATGCTTGTTTTAGGTTCTTACAGGTGCTTGGTTCTCGCAGATTTGCGCAGATAAGGCAGATTTCGCAGATAAAAACTTATCAGAAATCTGCGAGAAATGGCACAAAAGTACGAAAATCTTGGCTTTTTTGATTGAAAATTCTATCTTGCAAAGTAACGGACAATCTTGGGCGAAAACAATCCTTATGAAAAGGAATATAACACGCATCAGGGGAATTTGGGCTACTAAGGAATTGATAATTGAAAAAGGAGGCGCATTTTTTGAAAAATGTGCCTCCTTTTTGTATAAATAACTTACGTTTCGGTAAAAAAAAAGGGCATAAAAAAGATAGGAATTGAATATATAAAGTATTTATTTTGCGTCATATAAGTTATGCCTAAATGGAAA
>JAYUZN010000425.1:0-4005 GCA_043751755.1 Bacteroidota bacterium
GGCACAAGCCAACTTTGATTCGTTCCTGCTTGAAGTACTGAATTATCCAAAGAGTCATAAAACATTGACAATGCGCCATTTAGCAAGGTCGCTGTATCGCAAATTGAGGACAAATCAAACGCCAATTCTGTGCGCATAGAGCCGGGAACACCTGCCCAAGTCCATGTTACTGCATAAATAACAGGCCCTAAACCATTGTTGTCATTCACTGCATCAGAACGGGAAAAAACAACCGCATCTTTTCCTTTTACGGGTCCGGGCTGAATTACATGATGGCACAAACTGTCATTTATGAGGGTAATTTGCCGAATGAAAGTGTCTCTGCCACAAGGGTTTATAACGACTTGCATAACATTGTAAGTGCCTGTAGCGAGGTAGGCATGAATGGGACTTGCCACCGAATCTATGCCGCCATCTCCAAATTCCCAATGATATTCTTCTGCACCAATGGCATTGTCTAAGAGTAAAATCGTTTGCAAATTGCTAGAATAGTCGAAATCTGCGATAGGCGTTGTGCAGCCTCCAGAACAGATATTTCTCTGAACAAAAGGGTTATGCGCTTGTGTTATAGGCGTTAAAGCTCCCTGTGTGTTTTCATTAATGGCACTATGCGCCACAGGTTGAGACAAAATGTTAGGACTGTTTATTATAGGAGAAATAAAGATACCTGGGCAAGGCAGATAACCTAAACTGTCCTTTACGACCAACGCATCATCTTGACCTGCGCCAAAACTCTGCGTAGAACCTGTTAGGACAAACCCACAATCTCCTGTCGCATCAAGCCCCATTTGTGTCCCATCTATCAACACGCCCCCAATCGCATAAGATTGTAAAGTATCTCCCATGTTATCCAAATGCAGCAACATCAAATCTCGGATTCCATTGCCAAAACTATAGGTACTTCCTGCCACATAAAAGCCTCCATTACAGTCATTTACGATTTCTAAAGCCCTATCTTCTGCCCCCCCGCCATACGTTTTTGACCATAATACATTTCCTGTACTATCTATTTTAAATACCAAAGCATCAGCAAGCCCTGCGCCAAAACTTGCCGTTTGCCCTGCAATCACAAAGCCCCCTGCTGTACCTGCAACTGCGTAGGCATATTCCGTTTGCGCACCTCCATAGACCTTCGCCCAAAGCAAATTTCCGGCTGTATCTACTTCCGAAACCAAAATATCATATACCCCCAAGCCATCATTAAGCGTTTGTCCCACAACAAGATAGCCATTATTGGTAGGCAAAATATCCGTAGCAGAAGCATGATTGGAAATATTGCCACTGCCATAAATTTGATTCCAAATCATGTTGCCTGTAGCTCCATCTGCCTTCACAACTGCCCAGCCGCCTGTATGCCAAACGCGCGAAGCAACCCCCGCCATAATCAAATCTCCTTGCGGGGTTTCGAGGATATTTAAGCCATTTGCCCATTCATCATTGGTCGTGAGCCACATATTTTGCCTTGCCCAAAGTTGGTTTCCTGTAAAATCTATCTTCATTATCAAGGCTTTAGAAAAAGCTACTCCAGCAGCTTGTGTAGGCTCGTAAGCCCCCGTTACCACATAGCCATTGCTCACTTGAATTATATCATTTATAACATTTGACCAAAAATCCCCGTATGTATTGAACCATGTTAAAAACCCATTTGAATTTAATTTACAGAGAAAAATATCTGCTGCTCCCTGCCCATAACTATAGGTATAACCGCCAATCAAATAGCCACAATCAAGGGTTTGAATGACAGTTGTAGGAAATTCTTGGCTATTTCCCCCAAATACATTCTGAAAATGCACAGGCACGCCACAGCCTGAAGAGACCGAAACAAAGCCTGTTCCTGCCAAAGTCATCGGGCAGGTTCCGTTTTGAGAAGTGGCAGAAACCAGTGTGTAAGTCGTTGTAACAAGGGCATTTACCGTTATAAAATAAGGCGAAGAAGTGATGCCATTTACCGTAAAATTCGTTGTTCCATCTGTATAAACAAAGTCCCATGGAGCAGTTCCAGCAAAATCAAACTGCAAATCCGCAGGACTTCCGGGGTTTACAATTCCTCCGCCCGAAATCGTAGCTGTAAAACTATTTGCCACCACAATTGGCATAGTCATTGTATCACTTCCCAACGCACTCGACACAATCAAAGTCGCCACATAGTTTCCTGCTGTGTTATAAACAACACTTGGGTTTTGTGCAGTAGAAGTCGCAGGAGTTCCCCCTGCAAAAGTCCAGCTCCAAGTCGTGGGATTCATAAAGCTATTATCCGTAAATTGAACGGTAGAGCCTGTACAAATTTGGGTAGCATCTGCCGAGAAATTGGCAATCGGCGGACCCGAAATACACTGCATAGCTTGGAAAGCATTGATTCTGCCTGCTCCCAAAGCCCCAATATACCCTGCATTTAAGGGGTAAATGTCATCTGCTGTATTTTTCAAACAATCTTCCACATCATCAGGCGAAAGGGTAGGATTCATGGAAAGCATCAAAGCCGCAAGCCCCGCCGTAAGCGGACAAGCCATAGAAGTCCCGCTCAAATTGCCGTAAGAACTGCTACTTCCTGCCAAAGAACTCAAAATATCCACGCCCGGCGCAGTTACATCTATTGTAGGGCCAAAGTTAGAAAAGGAAGCTTTCAAATCATTTTGGTCTGAGGCTGCAACGCTTATAACATGGTTGTAAGCGGCAGGATACATCTGCGAACTTGAATTGCTGTTTCCAGCCGCCGCAATAACGGTTATGTTATTGGCATAAGCAAGGTCTAATAGGCTTTGATTTATCGCAGAATAGCCTGGACCTCCCCAAGAAAGGGAAATGACATGGGGCAAAACGGAAATGGCATACGTCAAACCTGCGTAAGCTGCGGGCAAACTCGGACCGGGCGTAGTATCATTGTTACATTTGACAGGAATTATTTTCACTTTGCAACTAATCGAAGCAATGCCTGTCGCATTATCCGTTTTTGCAGCCGCAATTCCTGCGCAATGCGTGCCATGCGTAAAAACAGAATTGCTCGCAGAAGCCGCAGGGGGAATCGGATTGTTGTCATTGTCCGCAGCGTCCCAGCCATTTGTGTCATCTATATAGCCATTCAAATCATTGTCTATGCCATCACCTGCCACCTCATTCGGGTTTGTCCAAATGTTAGGAGACAAATCTTGGTGCATAGTTAAAACCGCATCATCTACAATCGCCAAACGGACTTGCGTATTTCCTTGCCCAATATTCCACGCCAAATCTGCCTGAATCTTTGCGAGATTCCATTGAGAAGCGAATTGTGGGTCATTTGGGGTATAAAAATGCGCCATCAAAGGCACTTTTTCCACCAAAATAACGTCAGGGTTTTGTTGCAAATCGGCAATGAGTTTGTCTGTTTCTGCTACTTTTTCAAAATAAATAACAAAAGTCTGATGCAAAGCTAAAATAAGTTCTTTTCCTTTCAACTTTTGCGGGTTTAGGGTGCGAAAAGGTGCGGTTATTTCTGTGATTTTATAGGCAGAAATGAGGGCTTGTATTTCCTTGGGATAAAGGGGACTTGCCTGTATTTTTCCTAAAGGCAGGCTGTTATTTGCTTTTGTTCTTACAAAAAGCTGTCCTTGCAGGTAGTCTTGCGCAAAAACAAGCTGTAAAGAGAGTAAGGAGAGAATCAGAAAAATGTATTTCATATAGATTAGCGTTTGTTTCTCGATAGATTATTTCTCGCAGATTTTCGGGGATTAAACCGCAGATTTTCGCAGAAGTCGTACAGTGAGCGTAGCCGAACTGTAATCTGCGTTAAATCTGCGCTTCAATCTGCGAGAATCTGCGTGCCAAAGATGCGCATATTCCCTGAAAACAAAAAACGCTTTGCCAAAAATAGGGGTTGAATGGCAGAATTTGCCGTTTGAAGGCAAAAATCGTGCAGAATGGCTAAAAAATCATTTATTTCCTAATTGACCGCATAGCCCGAAACCGACCTAAAAATAGGCGGCTGAAAACCAATAACAATTTCAGAAGAAGGAATGCCGCGCCTAACCA
>JAYUZN010000426.1:0-1774 GCA_043751755.1 Bacteroidota bacterium
TTACTTTTTGTTTTTTTCAGGACTACGCACAAGCCCTGCGCCACAGGCAAGAAGTTTTGAAAAACGGGATTCACATACGGATTCACGTAGCCTTGAGAGTAGTCTTGAGGCGGGAAAAAAGATCCCCCATTATCTTCGGGCGAGTCGTCATAGTTGCGAGACCATGGATTCTTGGATTTGGGCTTTTTGTGCTTGTATTTGTCGGGCTTGACAATATAGTCAGCTTTATTTTTTCTGTATGGCATGGTTGTGTTTTGTTGAAAATGAAATAATGGGAGAAGTATTTTTTGAAAATCAGTTTGCTTTTTGGTATTTTTCAGGGCTACGCACAAGCCCTGCGCCACAGGCAAGAAGTCCTGAAAAAAGGAACTACCCTACTTTTATTGATTTTAGGGCGAAAAGATATAGGGAAATAATCTGTTAAATTGCCTTTTGCATACCGTTTATAGGATACTAAAGCCTTTTCGTTACGATTGTAAAAATATCCACTATCATAGTAGTACCAATCCTTATATTTACGATAAAACGACTTAGTAAACACTTTTGTTTCAACATATATAAAAGGAAAAGCGTTAGGTGATAGGCGGTATTTGCCATATTTCTGAGGATTGGGATACACCCAATATAGGGAGCGATTCAGCTGATTTTCGCCTTCTTCTTGTTTGATGATTATTTTAAAAACTTCTCTTAACGAAGGTATTTCAAACAAATGTAATATCTCATTATTGCGCCAACTTGTGTGAGTATATTCCTTAATTCCGAGTAATGTACCTTGTTTTTCTTCCTTCAATAAAAATATATCTTGATAACTTGCGCCAATATTTCGCAAAAAAATATTATAAGTGTCGATATACCAAGCATGAGTTACAGACACTCTTGTGAGTGAAAGTATTCCTTTTTTTTCATATCCTGTATTGATATCCCCCATTCCCCTGCAACTTATGCTTGGAGTAGCGTATGCAAACTCTTTTTCAAAATGATTGTAAATTCCCAGGATGATAATTGCATTATTAGAATCTATATACAATATTGTATCAACTTGAACATATAAGGAATTGTCAAAAGTATAATCATAGTCATCCCACATATAGATAGGTGGATTAAATCGAGCAATTTTTGAGGTCATCCACTCTTGAGGTTTATACAAGTCGCTAACGAGTGAATGTAGCAAGCTATCAGGTATGTTTTGGGCATACATTAAGCCATTGAAGCATAAAAATATGAGAATCAAAAAAACAAGGCGTTTCATTTTTTGAGATTACTTTGGTAATTTACAAGGATTTTTGTCAAAATATTCTGGAGTCAAATCTTTTTTGGGCATTATATACAGATAAGGCGTTTTATTCTTATCATGAGCGATAATATCTTCTACTACTTGTCTGAGTGTCCATGATTTGTATTCGTCTCTCGGTTCCCATTTTTTTTCGGCGTTCTGTTGGATATATTTTTCATATTCATCTCTAATACTAAATGAGTACTGCCTTGCAGTTATCGCCTCTTGAAAGCTGGATTGAAGTGTTATTTTGTTGGGTATATCATAATTAAAACCTTTATAAGCTTCCTGATATTTTTTTATTTTTTTAAAATTTTCAGGCGTATAATAGCTCCATAAGTCATAACTACTTTTGCCAAAATACTCATCATTTTTTGTGGTATAATTATATTTAGCATTATTATAAGTAGTACCTATAAAATAAACGGGGTTAAATTATCGGGATAGCTGCCGCAAGCGTCCGCTTGTTGCAGTTTCTTGAAGCGTCCGCTTCCATCCTCG
>JAYUZN010000427.1:0-2361 GCA_043751755.1 Bacteroidota bacterium
CCTATCCAAATACGCCCTTTTTTGTCTTTTAGCAGCACATTTATTTCCGATTTGAGGGAAGATTCTACAGGGAAAATGGCATTGTCATGGTATTGAAAAATCATTCCATTTTTTGTACCTATCCACAATATATGGCTTGTTTCGTCATAAAAAAGGGCAAGAATATTGTAAGAAGTCAAGCCATTTTCTTTGTTAAAATTGTGAAAATGAACCCCATCAAAGCGACTCAAACCACTTTCTGTCCCCAACCAAAGATTGCCTTGTGAGTCGCCTGTGATAGCCGTAACAAACCTGCCTGCCAAGCCATTTTCGGGCTGAAAATCAGTGAAATTTTTTCCGTCAAAACGGCTCACGCCTCTATGTGTTCCCAACCAAATAAAGCCCCTTTTGTCTTGATAAATGGCTCTTACCTGCGATTGAGAAAGCCCTTCGCCTATGGAATATTGACTGACATTGTATTCTTGCGAAAATGCGAAAATAGGGAGATTTACTAACAAAAACAGGCGTTTTGTTAGGTTAAATATCGAAGAAAACAGAAGGTTTTGCTTATTCTTTCGCATTTTTCAGTAAATCTACTATCTGTTTTTTTAGCTTTTCAATTTCTTCCTCAGCTTTTGCTGTTGCTTCTTCCGCTTTGATTGTCGCTTCTTCGGCTTTGGCAGCTGCTTCATCGGCTTTGGCAGCCTTTTCTTCTAATTCTTCAATTTCGCGCTCCAAATCCTCTAATTCATCTATTATGCCGTCTTCCAAATTCATTTGTTGCTTTATTTCTTGGCTTTCTACGGCTTGCTGTAATTTGCGAATCACAGGGCGAAATTTAGTAGGAAAGTCCTTTTCGTCCATATTCAAAATATGGTGTTCTGTATCTATCGCTGTGCTTTGGTCAAAAACCCTCAACAGAATTTCAAGTTCTGTACGGCGTTTGTCAGTGAGGTAGGGGATTTGAATAATATGGCTGTCCAAAGTCAAACTTTCGATAAAAACCTCTTTTTGCGTAATGATTTCGCCCGTTATCATGTCTGTATATTGGCGACTGACTTTGATAGCACTTGCTTCTGTGTGGTCGAGGCGATGCCCCAAAATGTAAATACTAATGATAGGAAGTGCCACTTTCCGCGTTTTTCCGTTTATCCTGACCCTTTTTGTGTTTTCTTTGTTGGCTAATTGATTGCCCAAATACTTGCGAAAACGCATAATATCTGTGTGAAACTTCGCTTTTTGAAGTTCTATAATTACCTGTTTTTCGCCTTCTGGAGTCTTTATTTTTGCCGAAAAATCTATCCTATAGACGGTTAAACCTAAGCGTTGTTTGTGAGAGGAAGGCTTTTTCTTGCCTTTTTGGGGCTCAAAATCTCCTACAAATTCCTGCGGCATAAAGCGCAAAGATTTGACTTCTTGTTGAATAATAGACGAAATGAGCAGTTTTGCGATTTTGGCATCTTCCATGAGATACTTGAAAACTACGTCATATATGGGATTGGCTATGAGCATATTCTGTTTATTTTATACTACGCTTACGGTTCTTTGAACAATGAAGTCGTTTTCAAATTGTTCATTATTTGCTGCGAAAGGATATATTCTGCCGAATTTTTGGGACGAGAATCTATGATAGGCTGTTTTGCCACCTCTATTCCTTCTATAATTTTGCGCACATCTATCTGAAACATATATTGTGTTTCCTTATTTTTTTGGATAGAAAACGCATCTTTGGCATCACTTGTATAAGTGAGATTCGTCAATAAATCGTCTAAGCCTATGCGATAGGAAACAGGAAATTGCGTGCCTGTGGAGTCTGTTTTTCCCTTGAGAAAGAGAAAAGTATAGCCGTCTATTTCGTTCCAAAACATGTTTTTGGCAGAATACAAGGGAGAATCTACGTCATAAGTAGCAGCATTTGTATGGTTTAAGGTAGGAGAAACGCCAATATCAAATATCAGCCCTTTGTACTCTCCTACTTTGAGGGAAAAAAACGCAAAAACACCGCCACCATGGTCTGTTTTTCCTGTTTTGAGAAAATCAAAAAGCGCAATATCTCCGATTTTTTCTTCGGAATTGTCTGTTTTAATTGCCCTCACACTCGTAATATAGAATTGAAAACTGTCTAAGGTGATGCTTCGCCCTAAGCCCGCACTTAGCGGGACACCAAATTCTAAAGGAGTGCCATTCCAATACGGCATAAAATTGATTTCCAAAGTCCCTGTCGCAATAGGTCCTAATTGACCTGTAGGGCAGCCTAAAAGGAGAAAAAAGGCAGGAAGGAGGAGAAAAAAGTAATGTTTCATTGTATAATGTTTGGTCTCGCAGATTTGCGCAGATTTAACCGCAGATTTTCGCAAATGGTTTTAATCTGCGTTAAATCTG
>JAYUZN010000428.1:0-19373 GCA_043751755.1 Bacteroidota bacterium
AAAGTGCAGCATGGCGAGGTAAAATGCGGCTTAGGACCTTCGCTCACTACGGGACCTGCGGTGCAAAATAACTTGCTCAAATTGGTGGTTGATACGGCAAAAACACATGAAATTCCTTTTCAGCGCGAAGCTGCATCTCGCTCTACAGGCACAGATACGGATTCTTTTGCCTATACAAATGGGGGGATTCCTTCCTGTCTCATCTCCCTGCCGCTACGTTATATGCACACAACTGTAGAAATGACGGCAATTTCGGATATAGAAAATGTGGTAAAACTTATATATTATGCTTTACAGAACATTGCAGAAGGGCAGGATTTTCGGTATATAAAATGATTGTTTGGAATTCACTTTGTCAAAGTTTTCCCTTTGACAAAGTGAAATAATCGCAGTCTTAGCACAAAACTAAACCTTATTTATCTTTAAGCTAAAGCAAAACCTGTATGCACACGCATTTCTGGGGGCAAAAAAGCCAAAACAATATCCGATTTATCTACCCCTTCAGCTTCTAATTCATCTACTAAGGCATCTTCAGTATTGTTTTGTTGTATCCATATTTTTTCGCCAATAATATCAAAATGAATAGCTGAAAAGTAAGAAAATCGCTCTTTTTCCCAGCCTACATACATGAGAATATAATGGTGGTTTGCTCGGTCTATAACCATTTCTGCACGAACCTGTGGAGATTGTGGGTGAGCTATTTTGTACCTGTCTTCCAAGAGCTGAGTAAGAATATCTGCGTATTTTAGGATTTTATCCATTGTTCGATAGTTTCTGTTTCTGAATCAAAAATAATAAATGAAATCGCTTTTACTTGAATTACTTTTTGAATAAAAGGACGTTGAAAAAAACTGTTCCAAATTTTGACATGAATTGCCAATAATACCCGCCTTTCTTGCGCTAATTCGGCTAATGCCAAGCGATAATTGTCATACTGCCCCATTGCCTTATGAAATTCGGTAACATGCGAAGGGCTAATAAAAGATTTAATCTCTACAGCTATTTGCTGTCCTAATTCATTTTCTGCCCCCAAAATTTCTTCCGCACCCAAGTCTGCAAATAAGGGTACTCCTCTCTACAGACAAATCTAAAGGGTCATGTGTTATTTTCCAACCCTCCTTTTCAAGCGCATTTCTAACACAATCATGATAAACATCTTTTGCCATTTTATCCTAAAAATTTGAACGGCAAAGTTACGAAATATCTTTGCTTTTGCAAAAAAATCTCACACCTCCACTTCCTCCACCTGCTGTACAAGCACCCTACTTTCAATCTCGCGCGCAGTAGGCGTATTTGCGATTCCGCCCAAGGCAGTTTCTTTGTATTTCGTTTCCATAGAAGCCCCGACTTCGCCCATCGCATCTATGACCTCATCTACAGGAATCACCGCAGAATCTCCTGCAAGGGCAATTTGTGCCGCAGAAAAAGCAATGACACTTGCCGAAGCATTGCGTTTCACACAAGGCACTTCTACCAAACCCGCCACAGGGTCGCATATCAAGCCCAGCATATTCATTATTGTAATTGCCACAGATTCAAATACTTGCTCCACGTCTCCGCCCAAACAATAGACAATCGCCCCTGCTCCCATAGCCGCAGCAGTGCCTGTTTCTGCCTGACAGCCGCCTACAGCTCCCGAAATAGAAGCTCTTTTTTCGATAATCAAGGCAATTCCTGCCGAAACTAACATACCTTCTAACATCTTTTTTGTGGACAAATGAGGGTGAAATTCCGCCAAAGCCGTAAGTACACCCGGCATAATGCCAGAAGCTCCCGCAGTAGGAGCAGCCACAATTCTGCCCATACAAGAGTTCAATTCCTTTGCGGCAAGGGTGTAATAAATCAATTTTTGGAAATTTTCGCCCAAAACAGACACCTTGCAATCCCGCACTTTTTTCGCGCCATTGTTTATCATGCCACTTATAGAGGTCATGTCTTGCTCCAAACCTGTTTTTACGGCATCTTTCATGACGGCATACGCCTGTTCCAATTTTTGCCAAATTTCGGTTTCAGAACGCCCTTTTTGCTCCATTTCATAATGAAGTACAGGCTGCCAAAGGGCGCATTGCTGCGCTGAAGTATAATCTTTCCATTCTTGGAAACTGTCGAATAATATGGACATGAGGAAATGGGAAATGAGAAATGAGAAATGAGAACTCCTTATCATCTGCGAAATCTGCTCTTATCTGCGTAAATCTGCGAGAAATATATGATGTTCTCAACAAAAGTAGAATTATTTTCGCAAAAAAGAAAATACTATTTCCCTACTCAACTATTTTTCCCTACCTTTGCGGCAGATTCTGGATTGTTAGCTCAGTTGGTTAGAGTATCGCCTTGACATGGCGGGGGTCATTGGTTCGAATCCAATACGGTCCACTTGCAACTCCTTCATAATTATGCAGTTATGAAGGAGTTTTTCTGTTTTGGCAAGCTCGGTGCAACGCAGGCTAAAGCCTAAGCTACAGGTAACGCAAAATACAGTTACATAATTCCTAACTCGTACTTATATCTATTTAGCATGAACTATCTCGAAACGAATCGCCATCTTTGGAATGAGCGAACTCCCATACATATCCTCTCGGATTTTTATGATATGGACGGTTTTTTGCAAGGAAATACTTCCCTTAAAAGCATAGAATTGGCGCAGGTAGGAGAAGTGAAGGAGAAAACAATCCTGCACCTTCAATGTCATTTTGGGCAGGATTCGCTTTCTTGGGCAAGAATGGGCGCGAAAGTAACAGGCTTAGATTTTTCGGAAGCTGCGATTGAATATGCGCAAAAGCTGAATACACAATTGGGCTTAGATGCCGAATTTATCTGCGCAGATGTGTATGAAGCCCCGCAACTTTTGTCCCAACAATATGATATGGTTTTCACCTCATATGGCGTATTGGGTTGGCTGCCTGATATGCAAAAATGGGCAAATGTTGTGGCAACCTGCCTCAAAACGGGCGGCGAGTTGCACCTCATTGAATTTCACCCACTTGTATGGATATTTGACAATGATTTTACCCATATTCAATACAGTTATTTCAATGTAGAAGCCATTATTGAAAATGAAGAAGGAACTTATACAGACAAAAACGCGCCTATAAAAAGCCCTTGTATGACTTGGAATCACCCTTTGTCGGAGGTGGTAAATGCCTTAATTTCAGCAAATTTGCGCATAGAGGGCTTGAATGAATATGATTTTTCTCCCTATAATTGCTTTCCGAACACCGTACCCACAGATGAGGGCAATTTTTATCTCAAAGGTATGGAAAAGAAACTGCCAATGGTGTATGCGATAAAGGCTGTAAAATAAAAGCATGAAGTACATACCAAAGTGGATATCTCGTATAAAAATCGTCAAGCATTTTTTGTGTATTTTCCTATTTTGTGTTCCACAAAATAGGAAAATAGGGGTAGGTACATGGCACACCCTATGTCTATCCCCTTTTCTTCTTCTTTGCAGCCTTTACCCCAAAAACTGCCTCCTCCAAGCCTTTTCCATCAGAAATAAATACCCGATATTTTCCCACAGGCAAATACAATTTCCCATTGTCAGCCACCTCAACATTTTTGCGCATATCTGCATCTAAAACACCTTCTTGTAAAATATTTTTCAAAGAAAGGTTTGCACTCAAATCATAGTTCCAAGTCCTAAGTCCTTTGCCCACAGGCAGTTGTGTTTTGTAAACGTCTATACCTTGCGCATTGAGAATCCGAATTGTAGTAGCAGCAAGTTTTTTTTGCCAAAAGGTAATAGCTACAAGCGGCGTGTCATTTATAGCCCAGTCAAAGCCCTTTTTGCCCCAAGAACTGCGATAGGTGAGCGAGTCTATCGGAAAAATATGCAACTCTTTTGAGGTGATATTCTCCGTCAGTTGCTGCAAATACTGCACATCTGCAATGAAAATAGAACGCCCATGCGTGCCAAGTACGATTTCATTTGCCTTCGGATGAATGACAAGGTCATGCACAGAAACTTGCGGAAGGCTGGGATTATTGAGCGAAAAAAAGGTTTTTCCTGCATCTATGGAAGCATATAAACCATTGTCCGTACCAAGATATAAAAGGTTTTTATTTTTTGTATCTTCTTTTACCACATTCACAGGTTCGAGCGGCAAATCTGCGCCCAGCCTTGTCCAAGTTTGCCCATAATTATCGGATACATACAGATATGCCTCAAAGTTGTCCCAACGATAGCCATTCAAAGTTACATAGATTTTTTCTTTTTGAAAATGAGAGGCAATTACCCGACTTACCCAAAAATCTTGAGGCAAACCTGCCGAAATATCCTGCCAATTTACCCCGCCATCTTGAGAAACATGTACTTTTCCATCATCTGTTCCTGCATATAACAAACCAAATTGAAAAGGAGATTCTGCCAAAGTCGTTAGGGTTGCGTAAGGCACATTTCCGCTATGTTCGTATTTTGTGAGGTCAGGAGAAATAGAGGTAAAATGCTCACCTTTGTCCATAGAACGCAGCACTTTTTGCGAACCCATATAGATAATATCTTGATTATGAATAGATAACAAAATGGGAGATTGCCAATTAAACCGATAGGGTTTGTCGCCCAAAGTGTGCGAAGGGCTTATATATTTCTCTTCGTTTGTGGCAGTATTGAAGCGATAATAATTGCCAAATTGATAGCCAGAATAGACAATGTCATTATTTCTGCCATCAATCATGATTTGCATTCCATCGCCGCCTATAATTTCCCGAAAAGGATAACGCCCCGTTGCGTGCCAAGCCTCGCTGTTCGTATTTGTACTCGAACCCACCCAGACACCATTGTCTTGCAAGCCTCCATAGACATTATAGGGCGTAGCAGAATCTACATTTATGGCATAAAACTGTCCCACAGGCAGGCGATTAAGCTTGGTAAACGTCTCGCCTTTGTCATAAGTCATATCTAAACCCCCATCATTTCCGAGCAAAAAATGCCCTTCCATGTTGGGGTCAAGCCACAAAGCATGGTGGTCTGGGTGAATATGCTCTTTGTTAAGTCTGCGAAAAGTTTTTCCACTATCTTCTGAGCGCAAAGCTGGCACACCCAAAATATAGATTTCTTTGTCGTCAAAAGGAGAAACCCGAATTTGCGCAAAATAGTAGCCATACGTATAAAATACGTTATCCAAATAGCCTTCATGCGTTTTTTTCCACGTTTTGCCACTATCTTCGGACTTATAAACTTCACAGCCCACAATCGGCGTATCAAACAAATCATTGTTGGCATTGTCAAGATAGTCATATAAGGCAGAAGGTTTTATCTCGTCTTTGCTCACTTTTTCTTTCAAAATGGGGGCTGAATATTTTTCTGGAAAATCATAAAACGCCAAAAACTCCGTCAAATCTGCGGCAGAAAGGGCAAGAAAATCCTTTTTTGCCATGTTTTGAAAGGCTCGTTTCGTATATTTTGGCTTGTTTTTTTGCTGTTCAGCCGCAGGACGAAGGGTGTGATTGTCCACAATCGCATACAAAATAGGGGACTGTGAAAAAGACATGGCAATGCCCATTCTGCCTATTTCCCCTTGTGGCAAGCCACTTTCGGGCGTAGAAATTTTTGTCCAAGTATCGCCTGTATCCGTACTTTTGTAGATGCCTGAACTTGTGCCTTGTCCTTCAAAATTCCACGCAGCCCTTGTTCTTTCCCACATACAGGCATACAAAACGCTGGGATTTCGGCGGTCTATCAGCAAATCTATCGCACCTGTTGTGTCATTTACAAACAAAGTTTGCTGCCAAGTCTGCCCGCCATCTTGCGTTTTGAAGATGCCTCTTTCTGTATTGGACGAATATAAATGCCCAATAGCCGCCACAAACGCCACTTTTTCGTCCGTAGGATGCAAAACGACCCTGCCAATATGATGCGTTTCCGCAAGCCCTTTTTGCTGCCATGTTTTTCCTTTGTCTTCGGACACAAAAACACCCGCCCCCGAATACGAAGAACGACTGGAATTACATTCGCCCGTTCCTATCCAAATCTTCTGCCCATGCTGCCAATCTACCGCAATATCGCCAATCGTCATGACGGCTTCTTGCTCGAAAAGGGGCGTAAAAGAATTGCCATTATTGGTTGTTTTCCACAAACCGCCCGAAGCATACGCCACATAGAACTCGTTGGAATTGAGGGGGTTAGCGTCTATATCTACCACTCGCCCCCCCATAACTGTAGGTCCTATATTGCGAAAAGAGAGTTGTATAGGCGCGTTGCGTATCAAGTCTTTGCGGATTTCTGCCCCTTTGAGGCGTGCCGAAGCAGGCGTGAAATTGGGCTGCGCAAAGGCAAGCATGGGCAGGAAAATGGAGAGGAGAAAGAATTGTTTTTGCATGGTGGTTTGTGTTTCTTAGTAACACGAAAAGAATAAAATTATAATTTACCACGAAGGCACGAAGGAAACTAAGAAAGAAAAAGTGTGGCTTAGATGTCTTCTTTTACGCCATTGCTTCGTGTTTCTTCGTGCCTTAGTGGTGAGAAAAATGGCAAGTTATTTAATTTTTGTTCCTTACAGAAAATCTGCGGGGCAAACTTACAACAAATTGTCCTCATTTTTCTCCTCTTTTTCCCCAATTTCATTTATCAATGACTGAATTTTAGGAGGAATCTCTAAAGGCTTGGCGGCTTCATTTTGTAAAAGATATGATTTTTCGCCATGACTATATTCTTTCATCGGAACTTTTTTCTCATATAAATATTCTAAAATAGTAATAAGGGCTTGTTTACTTTCCTCGGAATCTACCCAAAAATGATAATCGTATTTTCTACCCATTTTTATAATATAAATATGCGTAGCTTTATGGGCTTTTATGGGCGCAATTCCTTCAAAATGGAGGTTTATTTCCTTAATATCTGTATGCAAAAAAATCTTTTTACCTTCCAAAAAATTTGCTTGAATGGAAATTGTATCTCGTTCAAAAACAATTTTTTGTGCTAATAAGGCATATAAATAAAGGTTCTTATCAGGCTTTTGGGGTGCATTTTTTTCAGTTAGGCTTTTTGGCGGGTTTGCCATTCCAAGGATAAGGATTAATATAAAAAAACTGAGGATAAAAAAGAAATAAGACACTAAAAAACTCGCCATCAAGCTCAAAGCAAGTAAAAAACCCATAATCGCAGGGGTATTTTCTTTGGGTTCTACCATAAATGGCGGCAAATCTACTTTCTGAAATTGCAGCGGCTTTTTAAGATTTCCTTGATAGTCAATGTTTTCTGCTAAGGTTAGCACTAACAACGGAAAGGTGTTTTGTTTATCTTTGGACATACGCTAAGATTTATAACAAAACTACAATAAATTCGGCGCATTTTTCCTCTTTTTTTTCGCTTATATTTAGAGAACGGAATTAGGACTTGGTTGTAGGGTGGCGCACCTTTTAAAGGTGCGCCACCCTATTAAACGCAAATCGACTTTCCAGCTTATAATGTCGTTATCTAATGGACTTTCCAAGTCTTAAGACCTATTTCTGTACTAGCCATTTTTGACTAAGCACCTCATTTCCAAGCTGTATGACAACAGAATACATGCCATTTGTGAGCGAAGTCGCAGAAAGAGAAAGCATATTTGTTCCTTTTTGGCAAGCAAAAAGGGCAATTTCCTGTACTTTTCTGCCTTGAATATCATAGACAGTCAGAGAAGCCGTATTTTCTTCGGGAGAAAAGAGCGAAATTCGCGCTTCTCCCTGTGAAGGATTCGGGAAAAGGGAAAGGCTTGCTGCGATTTGCGAAGATTCCATTTTGTTTGCGCCTTGACTTGGGCGAGAAATAGCAGGACAAGCCGCGAGTCTTTGGGTTATTTCCGCACTTTCTATTGTTTGTAGCTGCATATCCCTCCGCAACTCCACAAAACAAGTCCAATAATCTTGGTATTCCGCTTGCTCTGCGATCTCTGTTGTGATTGCATTCAGCACTGTGAGGGCTAAAGCAGGTCTTTGCAACAGGTTATAGAGAATAGCCTTGTCTATTTTTCGATAAAAAACAGAAGGCGTATCTAAGGTATTTGTGATGCGGCTGTCTATGAGTTGAAAGATTTTGGCGGCAGGCTGCCCGATTTCGCCTGTGGCATTGTAGGAAATCGTAGCTGTTGCGATGCCTTCTGCAAAGGTATATTTTGCCATATCTAAGGCAGTATTCAATACTTCGTCTTGTGTTATATCCGATTTTGTATAAGCAAATTCCAATATTTCGGTCAATAAGCCATAATTGATTGAAACATGTTGAAAACGGCTGTATTCATACAAATCCTCTGCCACCTGTCGCAAAGCACTGTCTATTCTCACATAGTCAAAATGCGGGGTTTTGATGACTTCACATTCCACACATTCAGGAATATACATTTGTCGTTGTATAATTCCGTTACAAGATTGGTATTCAATGGGCTGATTGTCAATTACATTTACAGGATTTGCACTGCCTATGCTGTACAAATTGTAATCTGTGCCAAAAACAGGCGAAGTGCCATACGGAATACTATTTTCATTCCAGTGATTATGTTTCGCATTTAGGCTGTTTGTTTGCGGCGTAATAACGGCAAGTGCCATGCCGCCTTGTTCGGGAGATAAATTATTTCTCCCTTCATTGAGATAGACCCTTGCACCCCACAAAAATACGCTACTTGTCGTATTATAGCTAAGGTTTACTTTGGGGCTGCTTAGCGGATTTCCCGAAAGTTGGATTTTCGCATTTTGGTAGCCGCCAATTCCTGTAGAGCCATTGAAAATAACTCCTCCACAAACAGGCACAAGGTTTCCTGCCCCGATAAAATCCAAACCATACAAATTGTGGTGAATATTGGGACTTTCTACAGCAAGGTTTGTATTGCCTGTAAAACTCACGCCTTCATTTATATTATCGGCTATTTCGGAGTTCAATAGCTGACTGTTAAAGGCTTGATACTCTGCTTTCCAGCCGATATTATTGTGGTGAAAATGTACATTTTCCAAATGCGCGCCTTTGTCATAGTCTCTTAATGCAATCGTACAATGATGGATTTCTACGTTTGTAAGCGTAATAGATGCTCCCACACTCAGGAAATTCCTTGCTGTAAGCCCCGTTTGCCCATAAGAAAATTGGCAATCTTGGATAGTAGGGTCCTGCCCGTTTGTATAAATGGTTTGATAGGGTTTTGTATTATCAAGTGCCGTAAAAACCGCATCTGTAAACAAAACCTGCCCGTTTCCTGTGTCCCAAAAGGCGTTTTGCCCTAATTCGCATCTGCCGCTCTGTAGGGTGGTTTTGACAAGATTGTAGTTGGAAATGAAGGCGTTGTCAGCGATTTCTACGACTTTGTAGGAAGGACTGCTACCTGTGAATTTGATTTGGGAATTGTTGGCGGCTATAATTGTGTTGCCATTTGCAAAGCGCACAAAGCCAGCTCCTGTGAAGGTAAAAATGGCCTTGTCTTTGAGGTCGAGGGTGCCACGTATTTCAAGGATTGAATTATTGCCCAACAGCAATATGCTCGCCCCTTGTTCTATGATAAGTTTTGCCCCTTGTTCTATGACAATTTTGCTATTGTCAAAAAGAAAAAGAGAGCCACTTGACGAAATTTTAAAGGTTGAGCCAGCATTAAAAATAAGGGTAGCACTCAAACCTGAATTGTGTCCTAATATCAAGTGAGCATTATTTAATTCGATGTCTGCACCCGCACAGGTTTCTAATGTACCTGTAGGTAAGGTTGTAACATTTGGGTCTCCATTGATAAAAAGTTGGCAGTGTTTTATTGGGAAATTTGTGTTTGTTGCATTTCCAAGCCATAAATCATCAATAATAGGCTCTATTTGTGCGGTTGTGATAGGTATATTTAAATTAGGAGTAGCAGTATTGGCAAAATAGTTGAGACGATAGTCCATCTCTATTGGAACAGAAACCAATGTTGAACAAATCTCTGCGGTTCCGCTATAATGCAGGGAAAAAGAAATAATATCTGTCCCAATCCCATTATTATCTATCCCTGCCTCGTATAAATCTATGTGGTAAAGCAACCTGTTTTCTTGCAAAAGCTTGCTGATTTCTGCCCTTTTTTCGCAATCACTCCCGACGACCTCTGACAGAAACCGCTGCATATACTCTGGTATGTTTTCCATGAGAGGCTTCCCTTTTATAGGGGAAATTAAATCTTCAAAGCTATACTCAACATTGTCGGTTCCTACCCAAGCAGCACAGCTAGAAGGTAAAGCTCCAGATATAATTTTATCATTATAGCCATGCAATTCAGTATCTTCTCCCGAATATTGAGGTATTGTTGCGGGTAAACCCTTGTTAGGACCATCCCATAAATCATAGAGGGATGTAGCAAAAAAATATTCAGCGTGGAGTCCATTTTGTACAAAAGGCAGTCCAGGGTCTTTAATGTCCATTGTCATACGAAGCTCATATATACAGGCGCTCTTAAAAGAATGTTTTGCATATTCCCCATCTTCCTGCCAGTATGCAGCATCTATTATCATTGAAAAAGCATCTGCAAAGCCTTCTATCCAAGCAGTTTGCGGTGTGTTTTCATTGTCCCACGAATGCCCGCAAGTATTTTGTATTGGGATAATAAAGTTTCTATCTTGCAATTCCCACATCAAAAAATGCCCAAACTCATGTCTAATTGTGGCTTCGCTTACCCCATCTCCTTCCGAAATCCGAATAGTAGGATCAAGTAAAGGGTTAGAGCCGCCCAATATACCATCAGGAAAAAAGCGTGATTGAGATGCAACATGTGTCAAAATTGCCAACTTATGTACCCTCCCTGTATTGCCATTATGGGCTTGTATATACTGTTCATATCTTCTCGCCCAATGAACTGTTCTAAACTCCTCCCTATCTATCGGAATATCTCCAACATTTTGCACAAAATTATCCCCATGCGCACCTAAATCTATATGCTGAAAATGCACATTATGCCAAAGGTTATTTTGTTTGCCTTTAATTTTGTACGTTACAGGACCATCATCTTTTGTTTTTGCCTTCACATTAAGAAATAGCTCTACTTCTCCCCCTTCTCCTGCTTGTGGAAAGTTATAGGGAAGCGAAAAAAAGCCTTGTTCGTCTGTATATCCTGTTCGAAAGGTTTCGTAGTAATACTGATTAGAAAAAGGATAGAAATCTTTTTCGTCCAATTCTACCCTCAAGCCTGCCAAAGGTACGATAACCGTATTCCCTAAATCATTTAGATAATTCATAACCAAACGTCCAGAAACGGTTCCACTATACATACTTCGTACATGATGTTCTTCAAAACCGTCTCCTTGCGCGCTATGTGTCGCAATAGAATCTGGGTGCATGGCTTTCATCGGGATTCGGTAAGCCAGTCCGTGTACTTCCTTAAAAGTCCAATTTTCTTTCCAAGTAGTGTCTATAGCATCTGTTTCATCTAAATTAGACACAGGAATGCTATCGCGAGAAACATACCTTCGCACTGTATCTATTTGGCTATATGAATGAAACCATATACGTAAACTATTGCTAAAATCCCCTGCACTAAGCACTTCTACCGTTCTATATGGGGTAAAATAAATGCTCCCATATACAGATACTGTCCTTGGCTCACCGTCAACTGTTTGATAAGATTGGCTCACTTCAAACGTTCTCGGATAAAACGGGAGGCTTGTGGTATCATAAGCGATTTGCACTATCGTAACGATAGAATCCCCCTCCAATAAAGAAACTTCTGACAGGTTTTGGTAATTTTCGACTGTTCCTGCTATTCCCAAATGGAAAATAGGGTTTTCTTTAAATACAATGTTCTCATGCGCAATGTATTTCAGGGTCATTGTAAAATGTGCGCTTAGATTGTTCGTTTCTTGCGAAATTATCCAAGCTGAAATAGGCTTCTGCCCTTGCACAAAGGACATACTTAGCCATGCCTGCCATAGCAGACAAACTACAAAATGTTTAGTTTTCATACTAAAAATGGAATAAAAAAATGAGGAATGAATGAAGTAATATCTTCTCTATATAGAACACAGAAGTTCCCTACATATGTGTTTTATACATAAGTAATTTATTTCTAATATATGTTATATATTTTTTATTTTACGATATGGTAGCGTACCAGCTCCCAAACTCGGTTATCTGAGGTATATTTCTTTACGATACCTACCTCTTTTGCCCAGTAACTTCGGTGAGGGGTTCGAGGAAACATGTCTTTTAAGGTATATAGTCGAAGGTTTGTAAAAGTATTTGCGCCTATGGTAAGTGTATCAAAAAAGGCTGTATAATATGATTTAGTTATAACATTTACAGAACTATCTCCTATTTGAATGGGGGCTATTTCTTTAATAGACTGCGCATTTTTATTAAAAAAAACGGCAAGCCCGCCATACGTCTCTATTCCCCCACAGTATTCATTTGCGTCAGAAACAATAACAACAGTGTCCTTGTAAAAAGAGCTTCCAAAATTCAAGAAACTCTGTTCCCTATCGCAACTTACGCTGGATTGATTATGCAATAGCATAAAAGATGAAGCCTCATATAAATAGACACTATCGATTTCATCACTCACAGAGTCCACATATATCCAGTAGCTTCCTACTTTAAATTGCGTATAGGCTTTGAACTCGTCAGAGAAATAGATTTGAGGATAAACAGCCTTTCCGATAGGACAGCCCCAAAATACAATCGCTGCCAAAGGCAACAAAACACATAAGAAAAAAATGTTCGTTTTCATAAAAATAGCAATAAATGGTACAAAAATAGCGATTCAATTTTGCGTCATAGGCTTCTTTTGGGAAAAAGAAGCAGGTCTCTCTTTTCTGCAAGCAGAAAAACGTGTCGTAGTGGTATGCAGCAGGCAATAGCGGCGGCAAGTAGTATCGTGTGTAAAAGTACGCAATATATATCATATATCATATATCATATATCATATATCATATATCATATACTACACTTTTATGTAGGCACTATGTAGCTTTTTTTGCTCAGATTATCGGAAAACCAATGGCTTTTTGGGGCGTTTTTTCAGGACTATGTTCGACTATGCTCAACAAACATGCGCAAGTCCAGCACACAAGGCTGGAAGTCCTGAAAAACGGTTAGCGGACTTTCCAAGTCTTAAGACTTAGAAAGTCCGCTAAAAAAACAAGCTGACCCAACTTCGAGAGTTTGGTCAGCCTGTTTGTTGAGTATCCCTATATTAGAATTTTCTCCCTCTAAATGGCTTAAATTTAGGGCATTTTACCCAATCAATTATATAAGAAGCCGTTACATTGGAATAAATGTACCAGTCATATTGCTTGTTGTCGCCCCTTTTGTACCTCGCTACCCACGGGTAGCCTCTGTTCGACAAAGTGGCAGCAATCGGATTTGAAGCGGCAAGCTGATTCAAATCGGGGAAACGCCCGCTCACATCATCCAGATAATCGGTGAAGGTCTTGCGCCAGCCTACTTCGGCAAACAAATCCCAGTTTTTGTTGAGCATTATCTGCACACCGCCACCAATGGGGATACACACTTGCGTAAGCGCATAAGGTTTTGGATAAGGTTTGCCAGTCACTGTATTACCGCCGCCGAGGTATTGTCCTTCCGTTCCCAAAGGCTGCAAATCGTACCATTGCCCGTTGAGTTTGGCAGAAGGATTGAACTTAAAAAGCCCTATCCCTGTAAACACATACGGATTGTATTTGGGACGAAAACGGAAGCCCCTGCCTACCCCAAACAAGCTATATGCCATCGTCAAGGAAGCCTCTGTTATGGGAGAACGAAAACTGAGATTGCGATACTCACGCGGCTTTGCAATACTGTTTTTGTCCGTAGCTCCTACCCAACCTTGATACACATTGAAACGGGCTTCCATATGTGGGTTAAAACGGAAAGCGCCTACCAGCCCTACACCCGGTTTGGTAAACTTGAAGGTAAGGTCATCATCTAAGTCTCCGAGATAATTAGTGGCTCCAGCAGAGAGTCCTACTCTGAAATACCCGAAGCGATACTGCGCCTGCGAAGCGGCACACAGAAGAATAACGAGTGTAAAAAATCCAATTTTTTTCATGGGAATATCATTTTCGCTTTTCAAAATTATGGGCGAATACCATAAAATGGAAATGTTTTGTAATACTAACGTAAGAACCTTTCAAAGATTGAAAAATACGTTGAATTTTACTGAATATTTTTCAGGAAAATGCAGCTTTCTACTCCAACCTTAGAAATAGCGCACAAGTAAGTCAAAATTTAGTCAAAAGTCGTAAAAAAATACAATAAGTCGTAAAAAATGTATGAAATAATGATTTTTATGCTTAAACTTTACCTGAAACCCAATTCGGGGCTAAAACTAATAAGAATTTTTTATTTTGTTGCAAGTAATGCTAAAATATTTTCTACATAGCTACGATTGTTCGATAATCGGGGGACTTTGTGCTGCCCGCCGAGCTTATTTCGCTGTTTCATCCACGCATAAAAAGTGCCTTGCGGAACGACTCGAAGGGTGGGAAATGCCAATATCATATCGCCTTTTCGTTTGGCTTCGTAGTCCGAATTGAGCCTTTGCATAGTTTGGTCTAAGGTTTTTTGGAATAACTCCATGTCTTTGGGCAAAATATCAAACTCTATCAGCCATTCATGTCCTCCTTTTTTGGTTTCCGTTGAAAAATAAATTGGGGCAGCCGTATATTCTTTCACCAATGCCCCCGTCCTTTTGCAGGCTTCTTCTATCCCTTTTTCGGCGTTGTCCACCATCAGTTCCTCCCCAAACGCGTTTATAAAATGCTTGGTTCTGCCCGTAATTCGGATTTTATGCGGACAAAGCGAGGTGAAAACAAGCGTATCCCCAATGATATACCGCCACAAACCGCCATTTGTGCTGATAATCATGGCATAATTTTGATTCAATTCCACGTCAGCAAGCGTATAAGTCTTGGGATAGGAAAGAGATAAATCTTCGACTAAGGCAAATTCGTAAAAAATGCCATAATCCAACATGAGCAGCATATCTTCGTCTTCTCTAACAAGTTGTATGCCAAAAAAACCTTCGGAAGCATTATAAATATTGACAAAATATATTTCGTGTTTCAATATTTTACGGAAATTCTCTTTATATGGGGCAAAATTGACTCCTCCATGAAAAAAAACCTCTAAATGTTGCCATAATTGGGAGAGGTTTTGGGCGGAATTGCCTGTTTTTTCAAACATTTTTTGAATCAATAATAAAGTCCAAGTAGGCACGCCCACAATAGCCCGCACATCTTCGCCCAACAGTTCGGCGCACATAGCCTCCAATTTCTCCTCCCAATTCGACATCAACGCTACTTTTTTGCTGGGAGTTCGTATCCATTCAAAAAAAATAGGCAGATTTTCGAGCAAAACGGCACTCAAATCCCCATATCTTACATGGGTATTTTGGGCATTTGCTTCATGACTTCCGCCAATAGAGAGGATTTTTCCGTCAAAAATGTGGCTATCTGGATTATGAAAATGGAAATAAATCGCCAACAAATCCCGTCCTGCCCGATAATGGCAGTCGTGCAAAGAGGCTTCTGTGATAGGAATGTACTTACTTTTATCATTGCTTGTGCCAGAGGATTTGGCAAACCATTCCACTTCGCCATGCCACAGCATATCACTTTCGCCCGCCAACATACGTTCTATATAGGGAAAAATATCTTCATAATGGCTCACAGGCACTTCTCGGCGGAAGTCGTCAAGGGTTTCAATGTCCGAATAATTGTATTTTTTGCCCCATTCGGTCAATGCTGCCGCCCGAACCATTTGCTGCAAATGGTCGTTCTGAACCTCCACAGGATTCGCCATGAAATATTCTATCTGGCGAATCCGCCGTTTGAGATTCCAATTGGCGAAAAGTGTGATGAGGGAAAACATGGGGAAAATGAAAAATGAAAAATGAGAAATGAGAAATGAGAAATGAGAAATGAGAAATGAGAAATGAAAAATGAGAAACCCTATTAATTTTCTTATCTTGTTTATCTTGTTTATCTTGTCAATCCTGTCAAAAAAATAAAAATCTTGTCATCTGCGAAAATCTGCGTGAAACAAAGCAAATGTAGGGAAATAACACAATTACCCAAAGTTTTTTTTTGTTTTGGCATAGTTTTTTTATCTTTGTACAAAAATACAGCATTTTTCAGCCTCCCTTGGCTGTATTTTTGATTTCTCATTTTTCATTTTTCATTTACAATTATGTCTCGCCGTTCCACTATCGGGTTTTATTGCCTCATCTTGCTTGCCGCTACTTTGAATGTAGGGCATATCGCCAAAGGTACAGATGATTATTTTGAGATTTCCAAAAATATGAGTATTTTTGGAAAACTCTATCGCGAAATCAATGCCTACTACGTAGATGACGTGGACCCGACCCGCTTTATGCGTGCAGGGATAGATGGCATGTTAGAATCGCTTGACCCTTACACTAACTTTATAAGTGCCAGCGAAATAGAAGATTTCCGTTTTAGCACAACGGGTTCGTATGGTGGCATAGGCGCGAATATCTCCGAATGGGAGGATAAATACATCGTGATGGAGGCTTACGAAGATGACCCTGCCGTAGAAGCAGGGCTAAAAGTAGGCGATGAGGTCATTCAGATTGACAATGAGGTGATTCGCAACAAGCATGAGGTGGACATACGTACTTTGCTGCGCGGGCAGGCAGGCACACAAGTCGTGCTATTGGTGCAGCGTGGCGAGGAAAAAGACACCCGCAAAATTTCTATTACCCGCAAAGAAGTGAAAATGGAAAATGTGCCTTATTATGGCATGATTGACGACAAAACAGGCTTGATTGTTTTGACTAATTTTTATCAAGAGGCAGGAAAAGAGGTGCGTGATGCCATGACTTCCCTCAAAAATAAAAACCCAAATATGGAATCGCTTATTTTAGATGTACGAGGAAATCCTGGAGGCTTGCTGCATGAAGCCGTCAATATTGTTTCTACTTGGGTAAAAAATGGGGAACTCGTCTGCGAAACGCGGGGACGTATGGAGGGTACGCAAAAAAAATATCCTACACATGATGCGCCGATAGACACTGCGATTCGGATTGCGGTGTTGGTGAACAGTCGCAGCGCGAGTGCGGCAGAAATCGTAACAGGCGCGCTTCAAGATTTGGATAGGGGAATTGTGGTGGGTACACGCAGTTTTGGCAAAGGACTTGTTCAAACTACAAGGGCTTTGAACTATAACACGCAACTGAAATTGACAACGGCTAAGTATTACATTCCAAGTGGCAGGTGTATTCAGTCCTTAGATTATTCGCATCGCAATTCTGACGGCAGTGTGGGCAAAGTGGCAGATAGCCTCAAAAAGCCGTTCAAAACGCATAATGGGCGCACTGTTTATGATGGCGGAGGGATAGAACCCGATATTGAGGTCAAAAATGAGGGAAATAAAGCAATAACAAATGCTTTGATAAGCCAAAATATGATTTTTAACTTTGCTACGCAATATGCTTTAACGCATGAAAAAATAGCTTCTGCACGTGATTTTAAGGTTACTGATGCGATATATAAGGAATTTCAAAGTTATGTTTTGTCCAAGAAGTTTGAATATGAAAGTTCTGCGGAGAAAGAACTCGTAAAATTTAAGGAAATGGTACAAGATGAGCATAATTATGAATTGGTGGCGAAGGAGTTTGCGCTCATTCAAAACAAGCTCAAAGAGGTGAAAGCCAATGAATTGCAAGACCAAAAAGCGGAAATATCCAGAATGCTTACCACAGAAATTGTGAAACGCTATTATTTTCGCAAAGGAATGGTAGAATCGGGTTTTGAAAATGATGAATGTGTGCTTGCTGCGTTGAAAATCTTGAATAATCCTGCGGAATATAAGAAGAAGTTGGTAAAGTGAGGGGGTGTTTTTTATAGCCACGAATTGCACGAATTTTCACGAATTCTGGGGGTTAAATTAGGGTTAATTCGGTTAATTCGTGGCAAAATGCGTATTTATTTTTTGTGATGTCTTTCCAAAACAAGCCCTTCAAAGCTCAATCGCACTTGTGTATCTCCCTCAAAATTACCAATAACCGTTACATGTTTTTCCTGTTTGCCGTACTTATTGCTGCTATTAAATTCGACTTCAATGAAACCTGATTCATTTGGGGGGACAGGGAGGGGGGTATAATTTGTGGTTGTGCAGCCGCAAGAAGGTTTTACGCGGGTAATAACAAAGTCATTTTTGCCTGTATTGACAAAGGTAAAACGATGAATGACCGTTTTTCCTTCTTTTATATTGCCAAAATCAAAACTTGTTTCGCTCCATTCTACCTGTGTAGGCGGCAATTCTGCGGCGATTTCTTTGCCTAAACTGCTCCTATAGCCCGAAGTAGCTAATCTTTCGGCTTGTTCAATTGCCTCAAAATCAATGCTTTTGGGCAAAAGAGAATCTACAAGGTAGCGAGAAGGATTGACTTTCACAGAATCCCCCTTCATGGCAGCTTTTTTTTCAGCTGATTTGAGGGCTGCTTCTTTTTGCTTTTCGGCGATTTGCTTTTCTATGCGCAGTTTTAGCATTTCGGACAGCAAAGTATTCGCTATCAATGCCGAATCTTGCGGCACTTTGAGCAAAGCAGCCGTAGCTCTTTTTATAAATTCAATATCATTTGCGTTCTGCGCAAAGGAATAGGACATTATTCCTAATAGAAAAATGCAGAGAATGTTTTTTGGCATTTGTGGGTAGGTTCGCGCAGAGTTGAGCAGATTTAACCGCAGATTTTCGCAGATATTGTGTAGTTTATCTGCGAAAATCTGCGCCTCATTTGCGAGAATCTGCGTGAAATTGACAAAAAATGTTAAATTTTCACAAGCGGAATATCCGTAAAAGCCCCACCTGTTATATTATAAGTTTTGGCAGGTACAACATTGTTGTCGATGGCTTTGAAGGAGAAAGTGCCTGAAATGGAGTTATTTTTGCAAGCCGTAATTTTTACGGTACAAATATTGGATCCGTTGCTGAATACGCTTGCACCCTTTGTGTAGAGGGCAGAAGAAAAAACGCGTCCTCCGCCTGTAGTACAACCTATGTTGGGATTTGCGGCATTGTTCACTTCAAAATAATTGCCCACAGGAATGCAAAGGTCACCTGTGCTAAAAACATTGAAATTGTTGATTGTCAGGCTTAAGGTTTCAAAAGTTGAAGGGTCATTTGCATCTCCGACCTTGAGTCCCGAAATAACAATACTCCCACAATCGCTCAATGTATCATCGTGGACAATGGCATTAATGGTGCTATTTGCTGCCCAAGTTGTGTTATTTATCTTACATTTGAAGACAGGAGGAGCCGGCGGCAAATCGGCACTGATGGATTGGAGGCAAGATTGCATCAACATCATGCTTATAAAGAGGAACAGAAATGCTCCTACAGAAAGATTGTTTTTTTTCATACGAATAAGAAATGAGAAATTAAAAAATGAGAAATCTATTATGCTTATGCCCGCCCGTAGCTGCCATTTTTTAAATGGCAG
>JAYUZN010000429.1:0-4573 GCA_043751755.1 Bacteroidota bacterium
AATACTTCAGTATAGAACCTAACCAAAATTCGTTTTATTACTTAACAAGTGTAAGAAAGGAAAATGATTCTTTGATACTTATAGCCGTGGATAATCAAAAAAGTACCATATATAAATACAATTTTGATAGTGGTAGGCTTATGTCCACATATACCCCAACTGAATGCGACTCATTCAAAAGCATTTTTGGAAAAAAAAAACGAAAATATCATATCAGCGAAATTGATTATGTTAATTCTGATTCTATTTTTTTACGGTTTCATTTCCTTTATTTTAATGGTAAAGAAAAAGCTGATAGTACGTTTATGCTAACTGACTGGAAAGGAAATGTTAAGAATATTTATTCTTATAAAAATATACCAATAGTAGCAACTGAAAATGGGAAAATGGATGAAGACACTTGCTTGTATTTTGCATATCCGTCTGATTGCCGTAATTATCTTTCTAAAAGTAAAATATATTTACGCCCTTTACAACGTTGGGGGGCTGTTACAATTGGTGATTCTATATTTGTAAAAAAGTCTGTCACAATAGGAGGGCACTTAGATTTGAGTTACCCAAAGGGGAAATATATCCCTCACAAAGTTTATTATCCAGATGCTATGATAGGACATTTTTATCCTCAGAGTTTTGCGGAGCCATTGCCAATTTTTGTTAGAAATAATACGATATTATACGCATGGGGCTACACTCCAAAGGTAATTACTTATGATTTTGCAAAACACAATGCTACTAAAAAAGGGAATATTGGCTCTTACATTTTTGATACAATTCCCTATTCACACACAAAATCAAATGACCATAATGATTGGAAATGGGCTAAATATGGAAGAGTGTTTTATGATAGCCTGCATCATAATTTCTTTCGAATAATAAAACAAGCTCCTCGAGAAGGTGCAAAATCGCAAGAATTTAATTATCCCCAATATACATTTACTGTTTGTGATACGAACTTTAATGTGTTAGGGGAAGGCTTGCTACCTTCTGAAATAGGAAAGAACGGATATATTATCCCTATTTTTAGTGATAAAGGTATTTATTTTTGGAACAGAGAAAAGACAGAAAAATATAAAGATACTGCTATTTTTACATTATATCAAATGACTTTTCTTAAAGATGCAGATAATAAAAAATTGATTGCTGCGATAAAAACGGAAAGAGAAAAATTAACTAAAGGTAATATTGATGAGGGGATAATTAATTATCTATATAAAGAAATTAAAATTACAGGAAAGAGAGAAGGTCTGATATTAATTCCTATAGAAAATTCGTGTTCTGCTTGCATTTCTAAGATAGCAAAATATATTAAAGACAATAAAGCATATTTGGAAAAAAAAGAAATAAAAATAATTTTAATTGGAAACAACAATGCGTTAATCGAATCATTTATGCAATTGAGCGAACAAAAAAAAGAAAATAACATTATTCTCATAGATGATAAAAATAAAATATTAAACTATTTATCTATTTGGGTAAACCCAAGGTGGATTGTTATTGATGGTCAAAAAATAGTAGAAGATAAAATTTTAAACCCAGGGGAAATTCCATTGATTGAAAATTTTGTAAAAAACTTTAAAAAATAAAAAACGTCTGCCAACAAATATATTGCCGCCCATAGCCGTTTCCCTACGCACGAAATCTACGCTCAAAACGGCTACGTCTGCAATATTGCCGTTGCATGAGATTCTGGGATAAGCTAAACCCGACAAACTTAGCGTATCCCCAGCCGCACAAAAAACCGCCAATGCCCAGCGCACAAATCCACGCTCCGCATCCGTTGTTTTTTTGCAGCCGCACGCATGAGTGGTTAAGCAGGGTGTAAAAAAAATACCCGCCACCCACCCTGTCAATATTGATTTTTATTCTTATCTTTACACAATTTAATTTTCATATTATGAAACACATTCACATTTTTTTGACAATTTTGATGCTTACAGCATTTTTTTCAGGGGTCGGACAACACAAGAAACCTGCCCCTTCAGCGCAAGATTTGTTGAGGGCAAAGCCTTTCACATGCAACACCATCAAAATGATGCCTGTTTTGACGAAACCTCTGATTTTTAAAGACAGTATTATTGAAAGTCGTCCGCAACAAGCAGTAACACCAAGTAGAGGGATAATTAATTTATCTGTAGGAACTCATGTAAATGATAAGAAAGATGATGAGGAAGTGCAAGATAATACCATTGCTGTTTCTACAAATTATTCTACTTGTGGAACAGGGCTTGGGCAAACTTTTTTAGCAGCGAAAAACGACAGAATTTCTTACTACAAAATTGATGGAACGATATTAGGAAGCAGTTACATAAAGTCTTTTATGTCCTATTTTCCTACAGAATATGAATCAATTACAGACCCTAAATTATTGTTTGATTCAGATTATAATAGGTATGTATTTTCTTTTTTTGTGTTTACAAATGCTTTTGACAAAACACGATTGTATGTATATGTTTCAGAAACCTGCGCCCCATTAGGTAATTGGTATGGTCTAATCATTCAAGATTCGTTATTTCTGCCAAGCACTAAAATTTTTGATAGACCTGTAATTGGTATGAGCGAAAGAGAACTCTATATTTCGTTAAATATATTCGATGATGGGCAAAACTCTACTTTTAGAGGCAGCCGTTTACTCGCTATTGAGAAGGATAGCTTTTATTATCAAAAGACTGTATTTTTAAGAGATGCAAATATTCCAGGGATTAGCGATATTTATGGACTACATCCTATCTCATATGGAGATATTGGCAATTATTATCCCGGCGTTTATTTAGCTTAGACGAAACAAACAGACCAAACGGTTGGAGCAGATTCGGTATTTGTTTACAATGTAACTGATTATATTTATACTGATACTCCCCACTATATTCTTACAGGTTATCAAACCTCATTGTACCATAAACCCAATAAATTGCCGCAGAAAAATTCTTTGGACTCGTTAGATTCAGGCGTAACAAGAATATATGATGCCTTTTACTTAGATGGTATCATTCATTTTGCTTATCCCAAAAAGGGTACAATCTATCCAAATCATACAGAAATTTCTTATAATAGAATAGATATAGGGGCAAATCAGCTTACAGAAAAGATTTATGCTAACCCTGCTTATGGGTGCAGCGACCCCACTATTACTTCTTTTACAAATGATACACTCAATAAAACGGCTTTAATTGGCTTTCTTACTTCTGGTGCTACTACCTATCCTTCTTTTCGAGCTGTAGCTTGTGATGACAGTTTAACATGGGGTAATGAGTTACTAATTATCGCAGGTGATACCATTTATAAAGGGAGTTCAACTGGGCAATGGGGGGATTATATAGGCTCTTTTAAAAATCATAGTTCTACTACAGAGCCTATTTGCTGGATAAGTGGGCAATATCCTTCTATTATAGTAGTTCTTGATAGTCTTCTTATAATAGGAAATGATACAATCATTCTTCCTAATCCTACATTAGATACGCTATTTAATGTCAATACCTATAATGCCGAAATAAAGAAAAACCCTTTTGGAAATGGCATTTATGATGCTTCCTATACGATTCCTATTGTAGCCTATCCAAACCCAACAACAGATTATTTTTCGATTCTTGTTCCCAAAGGGATACTACCACAAGAAGTCAAGATAAGTTTACTTGATATACAAGGTAAGCATGTTAAAGATTTGTATAAAGGGCGGATTGACAAAATTCCGAAACCGTTTTTTGTGGGCGACTTGGGGAAAGGCTTATACATTATGCAAATTACTGACAAGGATAACAGACCCCTAAATTATGAAAAAGTTTATATTTATTAGCTTTTTGTGGGTATTGTGTGGCGCAACTTGTAAGAAAACTGCTGAAAGTAAAAGTGAAATTCAGAGAGGTCGCTTAGATTATTGTACGATTTTGGACAGTCTAAAAGTCTTGCCTATTTATGACTATAATCTTGTAAAAGATAAAACCAAAATCTTTCGCCACCCTTCGCCTTCGACTATGAAAGATACAACGTATGACTATTACCGAAAACAAGGTTTTAGGGTAGTCGTTTTGGGTACAGATGTTATGAATCTTAGAAAAGAGGATTCTATCCAATATTCAAAACGATATTACAAAGATGCTTCGCAAATTTTGTTACAACGAATTAGCGATTCTATACATGGAACGACTGGTGCAAAACCCGATTTGAATAGGGTTTATGATATTTTGGGTAAAAAAATCCATCATCATTCCTGCAATTAACCTACCATTAACATTCATCTATTATGAAAAGAATTACTGTTTTATTTTTCGTTTTTGTTACTTGTTTATCAAGCTTTTCCCAGACTTGTCAAGAAGTGTTTGTTTCTGAAGTCGTTTTCTCCAAAGATTCTACGCAAACTTTAATAGGTAGTACAACTTCTTGGATTGAGAATTACGCTTTAGAATTGTATAATCCTACTAATGCTGACATTGATTTGTTGCAGTATAGTATCCATCTTATTCCTCAAACGGGAAACCCCACTATCATCACTTTGACGGATAGTATAAGAACAGAAGCTACTTATGTTATTTCCAAATTAGGGGCAGATTTTGATTTGACGAGCCTTTCGGAAATGGTT
>JAYUZN010000430.1:0-1618 GCA_043751755.1 Bacteroidota bacterium
TTTTGCCTACAATGTAGCAAGAACGGCGATTCAGCATTTGGAGTATGTATTTCCCTTAAAAGAACAACAAGGTCAGTATGAAGATTTCTATGATTATAAGGGCAAAAGTGATATAAATGCGCCTTGGTTTATTGAAAAATGGGCATATAAAACGAATGCTTTAAGCGACAAGACGGTCGGGCAAACCTTCATTAATAGGGCGGAGGAAATAGGGATAATGTCAGGTACACCTGCTAAGAATATAACCTTTAGTTCGGGAGTAGCTTACGAAGAACAGCAGGAGAATACACAGGTAGAATCGAACTCTTTTACAGACAATTATTTCTTTGAAATAGACTTAAAAGCAGGCTTATATCTTAAAAGCAATGTAGCAGCAGGGTTTGGGGTAGTAGCAGATGTATTCGCAGGGGAAGGATGGTTAGCCATCAATTTTGGCTATCACTATACCCGCACTGCAAGATACGAATATGGAACGGAAAAAAGAACGGCATCTTCTTTCCATTTAGAAGACAATGACCCTTCTGACCAATTCAGTGTAACCTGCATCAAGGGCGTGAATCCGCATCATACGCCTTATTTCTCGCTATTGGGTGGCAGAAGTTCTTGCCCATTAGAAGAAGGAACGATTGCAAGAGATAATCCGAAAATCTATGTCTATGATGCGGCTTCTAACTCGGTAGCCAAATCCCAAACGCTTTACAATCAAGACCCAGATGGAACGGCTAATTTTACTTTGCAACTCTCCAATAACAATCCTTTCAATGAGCCGCGCGAAGTACTTTTGTATCAAGAATTGTCTTCTAATACCGAAAACTCGGAAGTGCGTGTATCTGGGCAAGAACTGGGAAGTGCAGGGATTATTTACCTTGTGTATCCTAATCAACCTATTTTGGTGGACATTGGGGTAGGCAAAGGGCAAGATTATGACATTACCAATCTCATAATTGCTGTGCGTTCAAGCTGTGATTTGCCCGCAGGCTTTGTCAATATTCCTACCGAATATATAACCTTGAATGCACATTTCCAAAGTCCATGTAGCGATATTGCTTTGCTCACGCCTGAACAGGAGTGGCAAATCAAGCGCAGAAATCCTTTTGATGTCAATAGTAGAGAACAACTTTTGCTCAAAATGATTGATTATGATACAGACAATACAAAACTGAAATCCGCAAGGCTTGAATATCGCCGTATCGGGGCAAATCAGACTTGGCAAACCCTTTCAGGTTCTTCTGTGTCACGTGATTCTTTGGCAAATTGGAATAGCCTCAATTTCCTACCCGGTGCATTGAATTACTATCCTTTTGTATGGGATATTACCAATAACTATGCAGGTTTTCCTGATGGAAACTACGAAGTACGTGCCGTAGCAGAGTGCGAAACAGATGGGCAGATGTATTCCGAAGTCATAAAAGGCAGTATTTACCGCAATACTACGGCACTTGGCTTGCCACAGCCTTCGGACAAAGTTTGGACTACAGGTGATGAGATTTCGGTTTCTTACATTCATGACGTAGATTGCCCATTAGGAAGTTCTTTTGTCGTAAAAAACAAAACCACAAACCTCCCTGTAAATGGAAATGTGATTTGTCAAAACAATAGCATTTATTTTGAGCCTACA
>JAYUZN010000431.1:0-17681 GCA_043751755.1 Bacteroidota bacterium
ATACTTTCTGCTTTGCCCGTAATTTTACGGATTTCTGTTTTGATAACCTCATTTTCTATATATGCCAAACATTCTCGTAACTGCTTGTGCAAAGGACCTTTAAAGGTTTTTGAGATAAAATTTCTGCCCGAATCGTCTTTATGAATGACTAACTCAATCCATGCTCGGTTAAAAAAATGGTGAGGGTTTCTGTTAAAAAATAATAAACCTGCATTTATGGGGCGCAAAGACTCGGCAGGCCCTCGCACAATTTGCATAGCTTTGCATAAATCAAGAAAAGGGATAGTGGTGCTTTCTTCAAACAAATCGCTGCCTACTTCTTGCAAAAACTCCCGCATTAAGCCTAAATCTAAGTCATTTATTTTCGCTTCTGGGTTGATACGGTCATCAAAAGGGATTTTTGCAGTAAGTTCGACCAATCTTGTTTGATTATCGCCTTTTGCCACAATGCTACGACTGCCAGCACGAATATAGTACTGCCTTCTTGCATCATCGCCCAAAGTAGAAGGGCAAGAATAGGGGCGTGTATCTCCCGCAGGACACCATATAACCAAAATATGCCTGCCGTCTATTTCGTAAGGCTGTGTTATCGGCAAATAGTTAGGATGTATTTTGTAGCATATCCCGACAAGTTCCCCTTGTATTTTGTCTAAAGTGTTCAATGCCAAGCCAATAGGCGGAAATACAGGGACTCCTTCATGGGCTGCAATGCCTACAACAAGATAGCCGCCGCCCCAATTATTTATGTCATTGGCAAAAGCACAGACAGAATGAAGAATGTCTTCGGGATTCCAGCCCTCTTTAAACTCAAGTCGTTCCCATTCTACTACTTTGCCATGAATGAGAGCGGATATATTGATAGGTAATGCCATATTAATTGCTTTTTGGGATTGCAATATTACACTTATTTTTGCAATATTTTGATAAACTTGTCTTATATTTCTGTCACATATTTCGCATAATTTGCCTCAAAATCCCGATAAACTCCTTCAATTCCCTGTCGCAACTTTGTTTTATGCCGAAAACCCAATTCATGTAAACGGCTTACCTCTAACAACTTACGCGGCGTTCCATTCGGTTTTGTCGCATCAAAACGCAATTCTCCCTCAAAACCTACAACTTCTTTTATAATAGTCGCAAGTTCCTTTATGCTTACCTCCTCGCCTGTTCCTACATTTATAAATAGGGCATCATCATAGTTTTCCATCAAAAATAAACAGGCTGCTGCTAAGTCATTTACCTCCAAAAACTCCCGTAAAGCACTTCCATCTCCCCAGATTTCTACAGCTTCTTTTTTCGCCAACTTTGCTTCATGAAACTTGCGAAGGAGTGCAGGCAAAACATGCGAGTTATTCAAATCATAATTATCATTTTGCCCATACAAATTGGTCGGCATAGCAGCAATAAAGTTGCAGCCATATTGCGCCCTATATGCCTCACAAAGCTTGATTCCTGCTATTTTGGCGATGGAGTATGGCTCATTTGTCGGCTCTAACATGCCTGTGAGCAAATCGGTTTCTTGTATAGGTTGCGGCGCAAATTTGGGATAAATACAGGAACTGCCCAAAAAAAGCAGCTTTTTGACCTGATGAAGATAGGCTTGATGAATTACATTCGTCTCAATCATCAAATTGTCGTAGATAAAATCGGCGCGATAGGTGTTATTGGCATAAATGCCGCCTACTTTTGCCGCAGCCAGAAACACATATTCGGGCTTTTCGGACTCAAAAAAATCGGCGACTGCTTGCTGATTGCGCAAGTCTAATTCTTGAGAGCTACGACCTATAATGTGCTGATAACCAGATTGTTTCAAGGTTTTTATAAGGGCAGAACCGACCATTCCTTGGTGTCCTGCAACGTATATTTTGGCGTTTTTTTTCATGTAGATTGTTATTTTCCTCACGCAGATTAACGCAGATTTTGGCAGATTTCGCAGATAAAACACAAAAATACAGCTTATTTTATCTGCGAAATCTGTTTTCATCTGCGCCTATCTGCGTGAAATTCCCGATGATTCCATTATCTTTTCCACGCCTTTTGCTTCTATCCAGCCCTTTTCTGCCCCCGATTCCACATTCCACCATTGCCCAAGCTCTTCTGATACTTCTATTTTTGTACCTGCATTGAGGCTAAAAAGCGTCTTATTGCCTATTCCCGGCTCACTTTTTACTGCAACAGAATCCTGTATAACAATTGCCATATTGTCTCGTTTAGGCAAATTTGATGTTTGAAAATAGCGAAATAAAGCTAACATACAGGCAATTATAACGATTAACAGAAAAGGATAGACTTTTAACTTGCCTTTATATTTGTATCTATATCCTAAAAACAGGCTTATATTTGCCCAAAAAATTGCCAATATTCCCCATACATTTTTGCCTAAATGATAGGATTGTTGCGTAAAAAAAGGAGGCATTTCAGGCACTTCATAATCGGCTAAGGGTTCGGCAGCAAGGCGCAAATTGTCATAAATTTCTGTTTTTTGTGGGCAAAAACGCAAAGCCCTTTCGTAGTTTAAGACGGCTTTTGCAGGAACATGAAGGCGATGATAGGCATTTCCAGCATCAAAATAGCTCGCACAACTCCCATATCCCAATGTATGCAACGAGTCCCACAAAGTAGCCGATAACGCATAGTTGCCACGTTGAAAAGCCTTTTGAGCTTGGTCAGAAAGGCGGTTTTCGGCTTGTGCAATTAAGCAAAAAGGAAGGAATATAAGTAAATATAAAACACTGATTTTCATAACTTCAACAGGTTTGCCATTTTGTAGGATTTCGATTTTTCTTTTGCCATAACCAATCGCTTTGAAAATATTTCTACAAAAATACGAAATATTTTCGGTTAAACGCAGATTTAGGCAGATTTCGCAGCTTAATAATACATCTGCGAAATCTGCTGTTATCTGCGCCCATCTGCGTGAAAATAAAAGCCTCAAAAGTGCTTTATCCCAAAAAAATACAGCACCCGCGACCACCACGTAGAAGCCTTCATAAAATCATCTACCATATCCTTCATTTTTGCATATCTTTCTTTGCGATTGGGGCGAGTTGCCCTAAAAATAATCGTAGCAAAGGCGCGCGGGATTTTGGAATTATAGGCAATTATTGCTTTTTCTACTTCTGCAGCCGTATTGAACGAGATTTCGCTCACTTTTTTGCCTGTAAAAAGCTCCAAAAAAATCGCCCCTAAAGAAAATATATCGGTCAGATTGTCTATTCTGCCGTCTGCCAACTGTTCGGGGGAGTTGTAATCCTGTGGCTGCTCATTTTTCAAAGCCTCCGCCAATTCTGTCGGATATTCCAACACAATTTCTTTTTGGCGTGTGAGGTCGGTAAACATAAAATCTATGATTTTGGGAACGATTCCGCCCTGCAACATGATTTTACGGGTTTTGAGGTTTCCATGCCAAACTCCCATAATATTAAAGCCCCTATCTGCTTGATATACAGTTTCATGCGCAGAACGCAAGCCTTCCATCATTTGCAATATCTGCGGAAAATGGCTTTTCATTTCCTTTCTGCCCAAAGTTTGAAAGCCCCAACCTGCCTTATCTAAGCGAATCCCGTCAATGAGTTCCATTATAATAAAAATACGTATGTCGTATTTATCTACCGCATATTCGCCAATATCCTCAATCGCTGCAATGTTAGGGTGATTGAGTGCGCTAAGTCCTTTATTACTCGTAAAAATAATGTCTTTTAACGCATCATAGCCTTTGATAATACGGTGCGAAATTTTGACGGCTGCCCACTTATCCAAAGTCTTATGTTTTGCCTTAAATATATAGCCAAAATTCCCCACACTCAAATATTCTTTGATGACATAACTGCCTATTTCTTGCTCAATGAGGGCTGTTTTGACATCGATGAGCGTCATTCCTGTGCCTTTTGTTTCGTCTGGGCGGAGGCTCCATTCCAAGTTTTTTTCGTCTTTGCAAAATAACCCCCAAGGAAGGGCTGTGTTATCTTGTGCTACTGTGTCCTCTTTTTCCCAAAAAACACCTCTAAAACTGTCTAAATCGCCTCTTTTGGACATTAAAGCACTTTCAGCCTCTTTGAAAGCCCTTGAAATTGTGGCGTTTCCTTCGATGCCTTGATAGAAAATTTTGGAGAAAAGGGTAGCATCATCATCCCGAATCTTGCGAGCAGTCGCAATCACCACAGGCACGCCCGCTTTGAGCAAAATATCTGCCTGCTCGCGGGTAGCACAGCCATTGAGAAACACCAATTTCAACGCCGTTTGCTGCGCAAATAAGGCTCCCATTCCCACCGAATAAAACGCCTCATTTCCGCCTTCTGCCATTTCTACAAACAACTCATTGGAATCTGCATGACCGCCATAATGGAAAATAACAATGCGTCCGCGTGTGCGGGAACTTTGAAAAGCCTTAAAAATCTGGTCTTGGCTTACGTCCGGGTCTATCAGCAGCTCACATTCGCTGTCATTTTCAGCATCTTCAAACGTGTCGCGAATGCCTTCACGTTCTACTTTGAGGTTGCGCAAAAAGCTATTTGCAGAGCCTCTCTGCTCATTGGCAAAGGCGAGGTAGATTACAGGAATGTCGTTTTTTAGTGGCATAAGAACAGTTAGCAGTGAGCAGTTAGCAGTAGAAAATCTTTGTTTAGGCGGTTAAATCTGCGAAATTTGCGGTCATCTGCGTGAAATTACGAAATATGTGAGGCATGCAATGCTACCATAATCGTTTTGAGCTGTTTGAGGCAACGAAACATCTTTTGCAACATAGCTTCATCAGTGAGCAAAAATGCAGGGCTTTGAATAAAAGTGCGTCCTTGCAATTTGGCAAAAATCCACTCCCGCCCCATAATATACGCCCCATAAATGGGCGGCGTGTTTTCGGGATAAAGGGCTTGATTTAAGGCTTGTGCAGCGAGCATACCTGCTGCAAGCTGTCCTTCCGGGTCATTAGAACTGGACTTTGCTTTTTTAAATTCTTTTATACAGAAAAAAGGAGCTTTCGGTTTTCCATACCCATTCGCCAGCACCCAATCCATCTCTCCCGACAACAAATAAGTATCCACAATCGCACTATAGGGTTTTTCAATAAAGGTTTCTATCCCTGTTTCCGCCATTTTGAGCAACTCAAGGATATGTACCAAAAAGAAAATTTCTAATTCTATTTCGTTCCAAACCCCTACTTTTTTGATAAGTAGCAATCTTCGATATTCTAATTCATCGCACTCTCTATCCGTAAGCTCCATGTTATTGTGCATAATTTCTTCCATTCCCTTACCTTCATGCACCATAAGCAGTTGGAATGTTTCCTTTATATCTTCTATCGTCCATTGCGAAAAAGACTTGGAAATGATATTTTCTGGGAGTTCTTTCTTGCGTTTTGCCATAATTGACTTTTTTTTTGTCGGTACAAAATTAACATTTTTTTCGTATTTTTGCGAAAATAAATTCATTTAGGAACGCGAAAAGAATAAAATAATAATTTACCACTAAGGCACGAAGGAAACTAAGAAAGAAAAGGTGTGGCTTAGAGGTCTTCTTTTACCCTATTGCTTCGTGTTTCTTAGTGCCTTAGTGGTGAGAAAAATGGTCAAATTATTTATTTTTCATTCTTTTTTTATTAAACTTATCTTTTTCCATGAAAAAATATTCCTGTTTCTTCTTGCTTTTTGCCTTGCTTTTTGCTGCGTGTTTGGGAAAAAAGCCTCTCACAAAACGCCTGTTTTATGAGAAAATTGTCATAGATTTTGGCATGCAAAACCCCGAATTGATTTCTTTTGTAGAACCCCCTTTGTTAGATAGGTTTTGGCATTACAAGGCAAAACTCACGCCTGTTTCACCCGAATTTGAAGCAAAAATGGCGGACAAAATTGCCGAAAAAACAAAGATATTAGAAAGTTATAACAGCAAAAATTCAAGCCCACAAAAACAACTTTCTTATGACATTATGCACTGGTTTTTGCAAAATGAAACGGAAGGAAATGCCTTTTTGTACTACAATTACCCTGTAAATCAATTACATGGCATTCAGAGCGAAACCCCAAGTTTGATGATTTCTACGCATAGTGTCAAAAACCTGCGAGATGTTAAATCCTATCTTTCTCGCCTCAAAGCCTTTGACAAGAAGTTTGCAGAAACGATAGAAGGCATGGAAAAACGGAGGGGAATGGGCATTATTCCGCCTACTTTTGTGTTAAAAAAGGTGATTTCCCAAATGAAAGATTTTATCTCCACGCCTGCAAAGGAAAATGCCTTGTACATTTCTTTGAAAGAGAAAATGGAAAAAGCCCATTTTTCTCCCAAAAAGCAAGCAAAATGGTTGCAAATTACTGCCATTTCTATTGAAAAAGAAGTCTATCCTGCCTATCAAAAACTCATTGATTATTGCGAAAAACTCCTGCCACAAAGCACAACAGAGGACGGCGTGTGGAAGTTTCCGAATGGAAAAGCCTATTATGCACATGCCCTCAAAACGCATACAACCACAAATTTATCTGCTGATGAAATCCATGAAATAGGGCTTGTAGAAGTGGCAAGATTGGAAAAAGAAGCGCAAAAAATCTTGGATTCTTTGGGAATAAGAGGCAAAACGGTTGGCGAATCTCTGGCAAATTTGGCAAAAAAATCAAATTTTCTCTATCCTAACACAGCAGAAGGCAGAAATCAATGCCTTAAAGATTATCAAACTTTGATAGACAGTGTTTATATCAAAATTCCTTTGTTCTTTGATGTTCAGCCAAAATCAAAGGTAAAAGTGCTACGTGTGCCTGTGTTTAAGGAGAAAACTGCACCGGGAGCTTACTACGAACCGCCTTCTTTGGGCGGCAAACGTCCGGGTATTTTTTATGCAAATCTGCGTTCTTTGGCAGAAATTCCGACTTGGAGCATGGCAACTCTGGCGTTTCATGAGGCAGTGCCTGGACATCATTTTCAGATTGGGATTCAGCAGGAATTGAAGCAGGTTCCTACGTTTCGCAAGGTCCTGCCTTTTACGGCTTATATGGAGGGTTGGGCATTGTATGCGGAGTATTTGGCGGTGGAAATGGGGGCGCACAAAGACGCTTATAGTTTGTTAGGATACTATCAAGCGCAGTTATTTAGGGCGGTGAGGTTGGTGGTAGATACGGGGATTCACGAGAAAAAATGGACACGCGAGCAGGCAATTACCTACATGCTGGCGCACACAGGTATGCCTGAAAATGACGTTGTGGCGGAAATAGAACGTTATATAGTAGACCCGGGACAGGCTTGTGCCTATAAAATCGGGCAGTTGAAGATTTTGGAGCTACGCAAAAAAGCGCAAGTTGCGTTGGGAAATCGATTTTCTATGAAGGAATTTCACCATTTGCTTTTGACAAATGGCGCTATGCCTTTGGAGGTGATGGAGAAAGTTGTGGAAAGTTATATTCAGGCGAAAAAAGGATAGTTTGAGTAACTGTTGCAAAATTTTGTATATTCGGGATAAAATGGCTATCTTTGCAAAAAAACATTCAATATGCACATACCAAAATCCTACCGATATTACAAGCTCGCAGATTTAAGTGCTATTTGCCATATAACACAAGAGCAAGTAGAATATTTGCTTGGACCTTTTGAATTTATAGAGCCTTCCGATTTGCTCAAAGGAATATTAAAAAGAAACTTGCAAATCCCTTTAAAAAATGAGAAAGCAAAATCGGAATTTATTGTTGCACCTGTTTTGGGCGAAATGTGGGACATTAATCAACGTTTTAAGCCACTATCTGGCTTAACTTTCAATGTAGAAGCGCAAAATGGCTTGAAAGGAGTCTGCGATTTTCTCATTACGGCGAATGCAACTACCACCGATTTAGAAAGCCCAATTGTGTGTGTTTATGAAGCAAAAAATGACAATATAGAAGATTGGTATGGGCAGTGCGGGGCAGAAATGTATGCCGCTCGCCTGTTCAATGCGCAAAAAGGCAACGACATTCATACCATACATGGGGCAGTAACAAACGGCTTTACGTGGCAGTTTTTGAAGTTGGAAGGTCAGACTTTATTCATTGATTCTCAACGATATGGCACAGCAAATCTGCCACAGTTGTTGGGGGCAATTCAAAAAGTGTATGATTTTTATAAATAAAATATTTATCTTATCTTTGCCCAAAAAAATATTGAATATATGCACATACCAAAATCCTATCGTTACTACAAGCTGCCAGACTTAGCGGCTATCTGCAATATTCAGCAAAAGGAGGCAAAAAAAATGCTTATCCCTGTACCTGACCTTATGCCTTCTGACTGGCTTACTATGACTTTAGAGATGAATCAAAGCATTCCCATGAAAAACGAAAAGGCAAAATCGGAACTCATTGTAATGCCTGTTTTGGTAGAAATGTGGGCAAAAAACCAAAATTTTAAGCCCCTTTCGGGCTTAAGTTTTAATGTGGATAGCGCAAAAGGGCTCAAAGGCAGATGTGATTTTTTGGTTTCTGCGAATCCTGATGTCATAGATTTGGATTTGCCAATTGTGTGTGTCTATGAAGCAAAAAATGACAATATAGAAGATTGGTACGGGCAGTGTGGGGCAGAAATGTATGCCGCCCGCTTGTTCAATCAGCAAAAAGGCAATGACATTCATACCATACATGGGGCAATAACAAACGGCTTTACGTGGCAGTTTTTGAAGTTGGAAGGACAGACTTTATTCATTGATTCTCAACGCTATGGTACAGCAAATCTGCCACAGTTGCTGGGGGCAATTCAAAAAGTGTATGATTTTTATAAATGAAAAATAAATACTTTAACACGTTAATTTTATGGCAAATCAAAAAAGTATTCCTTTATTAGAGCCAAATCTTGTCAAAAGCTTGGGGCTGACACGCTTAAGGAGCCTGCCTATTTTGGAAGAATGGCTTGACGCTCAAGGCGAATTATCCGCATTAGACCTTATGTTGCTCAACAATGTGCGCAATAAACTCATGGATAATGCAGACGCATGGAACGAAGAGGAACTCAAAATGACCTTTATTAGCATGGTTATATTCATCACAGATTTTAACGTCCCTATAAGTGTATATTATGAGCGAGAAATCTCCGAAACTATCCACAACTTATTTTTGAAATGTGAAGCAGATATGATGCTTTCCAAAGGGGTAGGCGAACTTTTTGAAGCTCCTTATTTTTTCCTGCACGAATACAAACGTGAAAAAAAATATTCGGGCGACCCAATAGGGCAGATGCTGGGCGCAATGTTGATAGCGCAAGCCAAAAACAACAATGGCAAACCCATTTATGGCTGTTATGTACAAGGGCGTTTTTGGTTTTTCTCGGTCTTGATAGGCAAAACCTACTGCATAAGCCATAGTTTTGATGCCACAAATGAGCAAAAATGCTTGGAAATTGTACTGATTTTGCGCAAATTGAAGGCGATTATTTTAGAAAAATTGATGGTAGATTAAATCATATAAGCGTGGCGCACCTTTAAAAGGTGCGCCACGCCAAAAGCCTACCCATACAATATGTCGTTCTCAACCCTTACTCCACCATGATTCGCTTAGTAATACTACTTGAATTGGTGTTCAACTGCAAGTAATACGTGCCTTTTGCATAGCCTGATACGTCTATATAGGTAGTTTGCGGCTCTTTAGAGGCTTGCATTATGTGCGTTTCTAACACTTGTCCCATAGGATTGAAGAAACGTAATTCCACTTTTGCCTCGCCTTCTACATGGAAATTGACCCACAATATATCCGTTGTAGGATTCGGATTTGCTTCCAAATAAATAGATTTTAGCCCAACATCTTTGCGCAGTTCCGCCTTGTCGCTATACTCAAATGAGCCATCAATGTCCACCATTTTGAGGCGGTAATAGATTTTGTCTTGAGAGAAATTGGCAAGTCCTGCATCTAAGAATTGATAATTTTTGCTGCTATCACTCTGCCCCGCCGCAGGAATATTGGTTATTAATTGGAAAGTAAGCCCCTCATCTAAAGACCTTTCTATGCCAAAATAATCGCTATTGATTTCCTTACTTGTCGTCCATTTTACAAAGCCATCTATGTCTTTCCATTCGGCGGTGAGAGAAAGCAATTCTATTGGAAACGCACTGCCGGGCTGTTTGTAGCCCGCATAAATGGTACGCAAGTTCGTGGCAGGTTTTAGCCCAGAAATCGTATCAGAATAATAATAATTTTTGCCATTGGCAAAGATAAGATGATTCGGGTTGATGTCGCTGTCGGTCGTATCATTCACATTTGCATTGGCATTGAACACCGTAAAATCGCAGGTAGCGCAGAAGGACGGGAAACTTTCAAAAGCCATAAAATACTTCCCATTCGGGTCGAGATTGCGGAAAACGTAAGCCCCGTCATCTACCGAATAGCTGGTGCGCATAATGGTCGGCGGATTGTTCAAAGCATTGAGCAATATCACCGTAACATCACTCATGGTCGGGTCAATGGCAGACATTCCATTGTTAGGGTCTTGATTATTTCTAAACCCATCGGCAGTATTTGCCTGACTTGGAACGCCATCTTTGAAGGTAATGCCCCTTACGGTTGCCGCAGGAATATAGCCTATATCCGCCCCTTCTTTGTTTTCGCCAATCGCTACTGTGTAAGGACCTGCATTCAAAAATACGGTATCCACATCACTGTCTATCGCATCATTGCCCCCAATATTTTTGAGGGTAAGGCGGGTATTTATCGGGAAAGTAGCAAAACGCAAGTAATAAGTGGCTGCAGGAATGTTGTTAAAAACATATTTTCCTTCTGCATTTGTCATAGCCGAAGCCAATAAGGTATTATTTCCTGCATTAAACAAATTGACTGTAACCCCAGAAACGGGTTTTTCCCCAGCATCTTGAAGCCCGTTTCGGTTAGTGGCAGTCGTAAAACCTTGATAGTCATTCCAAGCATAGCCATACAAAGACGAAGGGGTAGGGCTGCCAATCGCGCCATCTACCGTAGGATTCATTTGTGCGGCATTAATGGTCAGAGTGTCCACAATTCCCAATACACTTGCGTCATTGTCAATCGTATCATTGCTGGCATTTAGGAGGCTAAAACGCGCGCCCATCGGCACATTTACAAAGCCTGTAATATAGTCGCCAGGGAATAGATTGGGGAATTGATAGTTGCCCAATTCATCAGTCATCGTACTTACAATCTCATTTCCACCGCCATCATAGAGTTTTACGGTAATGCCCGCAGCTCCTTTTTCTGTTCCATCTTGAACCCCATTGTTGTTGGTATCAAACCAAACAAAATCGCCCAAAGTACCCGTATTTGCTGCATAAACTCCTGCATCAATGTCTATTTTTGTTGCGCCGACTGTTACCGTAAAAGCATCAGAAATGCCTGTATTTGGGCTTACATCAGAATCCGTCAAGTCATTTCCACTTCTATTTTTTGCCGTAAAAATATAGTCATACGGAAGATTGCTAAACCCTATTGCATAAGGACCCGCAGCAATGCCAGAGAAGGCATAATAGCCGCGATTGTCCGTAGTCGTATATTGTTGCGCAATAAATGCATTGTTATATAAAGTAACTGTAACTCCTGGTACGCCTTTTTCATTGCCATTTTGCGTTCCGTCCATATTCACATCATTCCAGACATAGTTGCCAAGTGTAGCCGTATTCAAGGTTACATACATGCCTGCGTCTAAGGAAATATTGGATTCTCCTTGCGCCAACACAAAAGTATTGCTTTGTCCCGAACCTGTGCTTACGTCACTGTCCACATTGTCGGCAGCCATATCTTGTGGCGAAAAAATATAACTTGCGGGCAATGTTACCGTTATTCTAAAACTGCCAGCAGTTAAGCCATTGAAAATATATTTTCCAGAGCCGTCTGTTTTAGTCGTAGTAACAATGCTTGTGGAAATCTCTGTAAGACTCACCGTAACCCCTGCAACGCCGCCTTCATTCGCATCTTGCTGTCCATTGTTATTTCGGTCATACCAAACCAAATTTCCTACACTGCCAAAGCCTGCATTTTGCGTGAGACTCGTAAGTCCTACGTCTATTGTCGTATCTTGAAAGCCCGCAGCAAGGGCAATGACATCTGTAATGCCTGTGGCAATATTGGCATCACTGTCCAAATAATTGGTAGCACCGCCGTCCGCATCTTTTGGGGTAAAATTCATTCCCAGCGGAATATTGTCGAATTTCACATAATAATTTCCTGCTGCTAACGCGCCAAAACGATAATTCCCTGTTTCATTCGTAGTAGCTGTGTCAAGCGGCGCGAGGGCATTGTTTAACAAAATCACCGTAACCCCTGTGATGCCCCTTTCTCCTGCATCTTGCAAGCCATTCATATTCGCATCAGCCCATACGCGATTGCTAAGGAGAGCCGTACCTGCGGGAGTCGTTTGATACAAACCTGCGTCCATTTCCAAATACCTATCTCCATCTGTTATCGCAAAACGAATGGTCTTGCCTGTGGCATCTATATCGCTATCTACCTCATCATCAAGCCCTTGATTGATGGGCGAAACGGTGTAGCCCGTAGGAAGGCTGAGTTGCAACCAATAAATATTAGGGACAAGATTGTTGAACAGATAGTTGCCAAAGGCATCAGTTTTCGTCGTATAAATCAAGGTACTTAATCTGCCATCATATAAATCTACTCTCACACCAGGTAAGCCCCATTCTCCTATGTCTTGAATCCCGTCTTGGTCGAGGTCATTCCAAACTGTATTGCCTACTGCGCCCCGAAGGGAACTTGTTTTGCGCAAACCAATGTCCCAAATCCATTGCTTGTCGTTTGTGCCTATGTTAATGGCAATCGTTCTTTCTGTAAGTGCGTTTATATCGCTGTCTAAGTTGTCATTTCCGCCCAAATCTTGGGTAGCAAATTGGTAGCCTATAGGCAAAGTCGCGCCGATAGAATAGCTGCCTGTAGGGATATTGTTGAAAAGGTAATAGCCTGTTTCATCAGAAATTGTAGTCAATAAAGCCCTGCCTGTATTGCTATACAAAGTAACGACCACATTTGCCACGCCTTTTTCCGTAACCCCTTGAACGCCATTTCCATCGCCGTCAAGGAAAACATAATTTCCGATAGAATTAGGAATATTATCTTTAAAATAAATCCCTGCATCTATGTTTCCCGAATCTGCTTCGGACGCGAGGACAAACAAAGCCGTCATAGCTGTGGCAGGATTGATGTCATTGTCTCTATCTCCGCCGCCGCCTGTGTAATTGCTTACTACATAGTCTATAGGCAAGGAAATTGCCACTTGATACGAACCCGGCACAATCTCTTTGAAAGCATACCGCCCATACGCATCTGTTTTGCTAACTGCCACCATTGCGCCCGAAGCATTGTACAAAGTCAGGGTAACGGCAGAAACGCCCGGCTCATCAGGGTCTTGTGAGCCATCTTGATTGGTGTCTAACCAAACAAAATCCCCAATTGAGCCTCTTGTTGGGCTTAATCCTGCGTCTGGGCCTTCTATCAAATTACCTTCTACAATCGTAAAAGCACTTGTTTTTGCTGTGGCTACAATTACATCACTGTCCACCGTTGGGTCTCCGCCCTGCGCTAACAAAGTAAAAGTATAATTGCTGGGAAGGGTGGTAAAGCCTAAAATATAATTGCCCGTAGCAAGGTTTTGAAAGGTATATAAGCCGTCTGCACCTGTGATAGCCGTAGCCACAACCGTTGTGCCATTGCTTGCATACAGCGTAACAGACACGCCCGCACAAGCTGGTTCACGTGCAGGCGAACCTTGTGTTCCATCTCGGTCTAAATCTTTCCACACATAGCCCTGCATAGAGCCTTGTTTAGCAATGACAAAACCCGCATCTAAATCATAATTCAATCCTGCGGCAACCACAGCAAAGACATTGGTTTTATGCGTATTTTTATTAATGTCATTGTCATTTGTGTCATTTGTTCCTGCCACGACCGTATCCATAGAAGTTACTGCCATTTCTGTAGGATATTTGCTAAATCCTAAGCTATAGTTGGCAGGAGCCGTTACATTTACAAAATAATATTGCCCCTTTTCGTCCGTTACCGTTTTCGCAACTTCTGCATTGCTATTGTCATACAAAGTAACCTCCACGCCTTCAATGCCGGGTTCACTCGCATCTTGCTTGCCATTTCTATTTTGGTCGAGCCAAACAAAGTTGCCAATGCTTGATTTTGCATTGACGAGAGCCGCATCTATGCTGGTTTGAACCTGCCCTGCTACAATCGCAAAATTGCTTGTATTGCCATTTGCGGGCTGAATATTGCTATCTAACAAAGGACTGCCCCCCATTCCTTGCATGCCTATCGTAAAGCCTGCGGGAATATTTCTGATGCCAATACTATACGTACCTGCGGGAAGACTGGCAAAGAGAAAATAGCCTTTTTCATTGCTAACCACTCTTTTGAGTTCATTGCCCAAATTATCAAACAAAACGACCATAACACCCGGTACACCTTGCTCTGTAGCTTGCTGAACGCCGTCATTATTGGTGTCATTCCATACAAAATCGCCGATACTTGCGGTATTTGTAATGTTGCGAATCCCTGCATCTGCATTGGAAATATTTTCCTCCTGCCCCACAGAAATAAGCCCCGTTCTACCCGCAGCATCAGGGTCGCTGTCTATATTGTCATTTGTGCCTTGATTTTGCGTAGTAAAAGCAAAGCCAAGTGGCAGGTTTCCAAATTGTAAATAATACGGATTTGCAGGGAGATTGCGGAACGTATATTGCCCTTTGCCGTCTGTATAAGCCGTATCGAGTGGCGTAATGCCATTTTCTGCATACAAAATGATGCGAATCTCAGCCATAAGCGGCTCTGCAGCATCTTGAATGCCATTTCCATTTATATCATTCCAAACCGTATTTCCCAAAGAGCCTTTTCCTACCGAAGTCCTGCCCAAAATCAAACCTGCGTCTATATCCAAATTCACCGTTCCTGCTGTATAATTGAGCATCGGAGACTTGCCATCAGCCTGTGCGTCACTATCCGTACTGCCCATTCCGCCCTGATTCGCAGGAGCAAAACGGTAGCCTTCGGGCAGATTGCTAAAGCCGATACAATGTAGTCCAGGGGCTACATTTACAAAGAGATAATTTCCATTTTTGTCGGTAACAATTTGGTCAACGTAGGTACGGGTGTTGTCATACAAAGTAGCTACCACGCCCGAAACGCCTGCTTCGCCTGCGTCTTGTATGCCATTCGCATTTATGTCGTTCCAAACCCTATCGCCCAACATAATGTCTCCTGCGGGCGTGCTTTGATACATGCCTGCGTCTAAGTCGGTGCGATTGTCTAAGGCTTTGAGTACGAAAAGTTCTGTTCTGCCCGTTGCGGCTGGCACATCATTGTCATTTGCGCCATCTCCTTGATTGTCAAGGGTAAACACATATCCTGCGGGCAAAGTATAAGCCAAATAATACATACTTGCGCCTATATTTGTAAACATATAATATCCCAACTCATCGGTTGTTGTAGTCGAAATTGTGGCATTTGCTGCATTTTTGAGGGCAACCGTAACTTCAGGAATCCCTGGCTCATTCGCCTCTCTGATGCCATTCATATTTATGTCATTCCATACTAAATCTCCTACATTTGAGCGTGTAGAAGGTATTTTCATCACACCTGCGTCCCATTCTGTAAGTGAATCGCCCATGTTTACGGTAAAGAAATCCGTTTTGGAAAAATTTGCACCAGAAGCATTTACATCACTGCCATTTTGCGCTGTAGAGCCACCTATGTTTTTGGCAGTAAAAGTATAACCTATGGGCAATTTGAAGCCAATACGATACATTCCTGCGGTTGTAAGCACAAAATGATATTTCCCATTTCCGTCTGTTATCGTAGTCGCTATTTTGTTATTTGTTCCATCATACAAAATCGCTGTAATATCGCTTATTCCCTTTTCTGTCGCATCTTGAATGCCGTTACTATTGAAATCAAACCACGCAAAATCCCCTATGACTGCCCTTTTTGGGGTAGCATAATAAATTCCTGCGTCCACATCATTGTTTGTAGCACCTGTTCCCAGCACGATAGCCGCCGTTTTGCCATAGCTTTCTCCAGTAGAATACACATCATTGTCCACTACATCTGTGGCTCCAAGCGTGTCTTTTCCTGTAAAAAGGTAGCCATTCGGCAAGGAAAATAACAAGGTATAAGTGCCATTATTGAGCAGAGAAAAGGCATATTTGCCTCCTGCATCTGTTTTAGTAACACCTATCATTGCGCCTGCATTGTCATACAGAGTAACCGTAATCCCTGCTACGCCTACCTCGCCGACATCTTGTTGCCCATTTTTGTTGGCATCAAGCCATACAAAATTGCCAATTGTCGAAGTTCCGGGAGGCGGAGTGGCATTTGTTATAAGCCCTAAAAATAGCCCAAACAAGAGAAGAAAAATGTGTTTAAGTTGAGTCGCTACCATATTGCCGTGTGTTAAGTAAAAAGATATATAAAGGAGATAATTGCGAAGGAAAGGAGGAGGGAGAAATTGAAAATTGAGAATTGAAAATGAATGCTAACTGCTAACTGTTCACTGCTAACTGTTCGCTGTTTCTCATTCCTTAACTATTGTTTTTTTAGTTTATTTATTTTCAAAAACTATTCGATAATACTAAATAAGTAACAATCTTTATGCCAAACAATAAAAATGTAATATTACGGATAAAAAGGGGATAGTTCCAAATTTTTTTCATGTAGCTTAGGTTTAGCCTGAGCTACATGAATTTACTGCCGCCGTTGTCAGTGTCCCAACTGACAACGGCGGCAGCACAAATTGAACATGCCCTACATAGCCTTTTTCAATATCTCCAACGGCACATAATACTTGGCATATTTGACTCCTTTTGCATCTAAAAATGTGCCATTTGCCTGTGCGACCATTACAATAGCCCGTTTTTGTACTTTATGCAAAAGACCAGTCAAGATTTTTCCTTCAAAGTCAAAGCTCACTTTTTCGCCTACCAGAAAACCATAATGCACTCGTGCAATCTCCTGATTCGTAGGCAATTGATGGGTAAACTCCGTATGTCCAAACAGGTTTCCAGCCAAAGTATGAAAGGCTTTTTGATGACAACTTGAAGTGTCTGTCTGCACATATTCAATGAGATGACACAATTCATGCTCGAATACAAGCTGCAAAGCCTCAAGCGCATCTTGCGTTTTGATGCCACAAACTTTGATGTCCCTTGCTACTTTTTCATACTCCCAAAAGAAGTCTGTAGCTATGCGAATCTGATAGGATTTGTCTATACCAAGTGCTGTTGTTTGGCGGTAAAAAATGGTTTTTCCTGCTGCCTTTGTTAGCCGTTCCGACCAAGAAAAGGAGATATTTGCTAAAACAGGGCTTGTTTTAAAATAATCTTTCAAGAAAATGTGGTCATATAATCCGAACAGCAAGACCAAATCGGCAGTATTAACAAGGGTAATTTTTCCGCTTTTGATGTTGGGAGACAAAGACAATACTTGCGCCCGAATGTGGGCGCGTTTTTGGGAGATTTGTTCGGAAGTGTAAGAAAAATTCATGAATATGTTTTGTCGAAATAGCGTATCATGCCCGAATATGGATATTTTGATTCCTTCATTCTTTCTATCGCTGCAAGGCATATTTGGTTCGCAGAAGTAGAAATATCCATTTTTAGTAGTTCTTTGTAGTCAAAAAAAAGCCTAAAATGCGTATATCTATCTGTTAGCAAATTTGTTCGGTTCAATCCATAATAGCTTTCCAAAGCTATTTGATATAGTTGATGGTTGTCAATC
>JAYUZN010000432.1:0-2091 GCA_043751755.1 Bacteroidota bacterium
GAAAATCTGTAATAAAATACAACAAAATATGGCATACAACAAATACGATAATTCTTATAACAACGTGCAGGTATCGTCAATACAGGATATTTTTAAACAGTGTTTTCCACACAAGGCAATGTTGGAAGATGTGCCTGAAAAAAAGAAGTTGATTGCATTTCTGATAGAAAAAGTGAAAGAAATTCCGCATCTTGTCATTGACAATTCTACTGGCAATAACTATCGTAGCTTTCATTTTGACATACATTCTGACCTCATTCAGCCTATTAGGTTTGAATTATACTTGCGAGAAAGTAATTTTTATGTGTGTGTATATGCAAGTTACAGAGATAATTATAAGGATAATGTATATTATATTCACGAAATAAATGAGTTTATCCTTTTTTGCGAAAAATATAAAGAAGCTGTAGAAAAATTATATAAGAAAGAAAATGTTTTATTTTTAGAATATAAGAAAGAAGAGAAAATTAAAAATTTGAAGGAAAATGCTATCCTTTCTTGTATCAAAGAATTGGCAGAAGAAGAGGAGGTCGGCTATTGGGTAGATAAGGATTTTGTTAGAAAATGGAAATTATACATTCGTCTTTCTCATTCGGAGCGAATGGAGGTGGATATTCCCTTAGAAAACTATCAAAATACCTTGCAAAACCTGCAAATGGCAATACATGCCATTAAGGAATTGTTGGCTATTGGCTTATCTATCAAGCTCAAAACGTCCGTATATATGAATCATAGAATAAAATGGGCGAATTTTACGGAAACTTAATTTCGCACTTCTCATCTGCGAAAATCTGCGATTAAATCTGCTCAACTCTGCATTCATCTGCGAAAATCTGCGTGAAACCAACAAACATTATGGGAATCAAAATTGACGTAAGAGACCTCACCGAAATCCTGCGCATAACCCCTGCAAATCAGAACATTATGATTGTAGGCAAGCATGGAATTGGCAAGTCGCGCATTGTAGAAGCCTTTTATACTGCCAAAAAAGAACGGGTTGTTACCTTCTTTTTGGGGCAGATGAGCGACCCTGGCGACCTCATTGGCTTGATGTTTAAGGACGAAAAAACAGGTCGTTCGCTTTTTATGCCGCCGTATTGGTGGCCCAAAGAAGGCGAATCTATTGTGTTATTTTTGGACGAATTGAATCGTGCGCGCCCCGAAATCCTGCAATCTGTCATGGATTTGACCCTCAACCGCACCTTAGCAGGCAAAAAACTGCCCGAAGGAAGCCGCATTATTTCGGCAGTGAATGAGGGCGAAGAATATCAACTCACCGATTTAGACCCTGCCCTTGTGTCCCGTTTCAACATTTACGAATTTGCGCCTACTGTGCAGGATTGGATGTTGTGGGCAGATGCTGCGAATTTGGACAAAAGAGTCATACAATTCATTCAAAAGAATCCCCATTTTTTGGACGGAGACGACAAAAAAAATGCCTATACAGATGGTTTTCAACAATCTCTGTCAAAAACGCCGGATAGACGGGCTTGGGAAAGGGTGGCTACGATTGTGAAGCCTTACGCAGAAATTTCGGCTATTTTGCTCAAGATAATTGGGGGAATCGTGGGAATGCAGGCGGCTACGCATTTCAAAAAAAGCTTGGGCGAGTTTTTGAAGGTTACGCCTGAACAATTATTATTAGATTTTGAAAAATATAAGCCACAATTAAAGAAATTTACGGTAACAGAACTTGTTTTTCTGAATGAACAAATCGCTTTATGGATAAATGGAAGTCATTACAAAACAGAAGATAAACCCTTGATTTTAACGCATTTAGAAATGTATTTTGCCTATCTCAAAAAAGAAAAACAAAATGAAGCGATTGCACACTTTGCGTCTTTGTTAGAAAATCCCAAATTTGGGAAATTGAGCGGTTGGGTGCTGATTGCTTCTCCCAAAATCATGGGGGTTTTGGCGGAGTTTATTAAGAATATTCAGGTATAAGGGTTTTGTCCAAATTGGCAGAAAGCACAGACTAACGAACTTATACGCTCACAAACATTTCTCTTGCCAGATTTCTGTTTTTTTCTTACCTTTGTCTTTTCAATCGTAATAAGACGCAAAATGGCAAAAGACTTATTTCATGAT
>JAYUZN010000433.1:0-10295 GCA_043751755.1 Bacteroidota bacterium
CCGTAACAGAGATAGCCGAGGCTCAGACCAATCTTCGACACTGCTCAAACGATGGTCACATTCGCTCAATATATAACACAACCACAGCTCTATCAAGTCTCCCAGACTCGTACCAATCCAGTTACCATGAACTTCTTTGTTGCTATTTATCGCACTACTAATACCCATTTCTCGGATAATTGAATACAATAACGGCAGTTCTTCTACCCGAATACTTACTAAACTTTCGTGTTTTTCCATTTAGGCATAACTTATATGACGCAAAATAAATACTTTATATATTCAATTCCTATCTTTTTTATGCCCTTTTTTTTTACCGAAACGTAAGTATTATCGTTTTGTTTCACGCAGATTTTCGCAGATGAAAGCAGATTTCGCAGATATTGAGCTTTATCTGCGAAATCTGCTTTTCATCTGCGCTTCTTATCTGCGTGCCTATCTCACAATCGTAACCGTCCCTTTGTAAGACCGTTTTATCCCGTTTATGCTATACGCTGCCACGACTGTATAAACCCCTTCTGGGCAGATTTCGCCTGTTTTGGTATCTATTCCATTCCATTTGCTGTCGAGGCTATTCGTGGCATACACCGTTTTTCCCCAACGACTATAAATGCCAATGCTCAAATCTCTAATATTTAAGCTACCAAAGAAAGGCAGAAAATCATTTATATTGTCGCTATTGGGCGAAAATGCCGTAGGAATATACAGTTCTCTTAGGTTTTTTATATAAATGGTTTTGGTAACAGAATCCGAACAGCCATTGCCGCCCTCATTCGTTACATACAAGGTAATGGGATAAACGCCTTCTTGCAAGAACGCAAAATCAGGGGCTGTAATAGTCGAATAGTTGCCTGAACCAAAGTTCCAATAATGTTTGATATTGGAACTCGTACCTGAAGTAGCGTTTATAGTAATGCTTTGAAATTCAACTACTTCTCCTATTTCTGCTGTATCAGGCGTTATGGTAAAATCCGCAATCGGTGTATCTTTTAACAAGAGACTTACCACATCTGCATCTTCATTCACGCAACCTGCATATTTGGACACACTTTTTATATAAAAAGATTGAGCTGCAAGCACATTCGTAAAACTATAGCTTGTGCCTTGATGTACCAGCAAATTGGTTCCGGGATTGTACCAATAAAAATTGGCTTCATCTGCGCCAGGCGAAAGCACTTTTAACTCGGCATCATTCCCTGGACAAACGGACACATCGGGCGCAATCGGCGTAGGCGGAATCGCATCAACAAAAGCCGTAACGGGCGTTTTTGCCAAACTTCTACAGCCATAATATTCCGATTCTACGTAGTAAGTAAGCGAAATATTGGTAAAAGGCGTTGTATAATTTGTGCCTACAAAAAGCGGGGTTGTGCTACCTGCATTGGCATACCAATTAAAAGTAACCCCTGTACCTTGCGAAGTTACAGACAAATTGGCTTCTGTGCCAGGGCATAAAGTATCAGGAATCGTTACCACATTTTCGGGGTGCGGCAACACAATAACATGCACAGCACTACGTCCACTTTTACAGCCAATTGCCGTAGAAGCCTCTGCGTAGAAATAAATATTTTGGGTAAGATTGGGCGTAATAAAAGGAACTCCTGTACCTATTGGCGTAGCCGAAAGGTTGCTTGTGTACCAAGAAATAAAGGTGCCAGGAGCTACGATTGCCGACAAAGAAGCAGGTTCTCCTACACAAGTAGTATCTGCAATCAAAGCAGGCGGAGCGGGAATCGCATCTACTTGCAAGGTTACAGCCGTAACTGTGAGGCTTTTACAGCCATTCGCGTCCACCGATTCTACATACAAAGTCGTATCTTGCGTAGCCGCATTAATGGTTGTAATAAAGTTTGTATTAATGGATAATCCCCCAGAAGCTTGGGTGTACCATACAAAGCTCACACCTGCTGGGGCAGTAGCTTGAAAGACCCCATTTGCCCCAGTGCAGATGGGGGTAGCTAATACAGTAGGCGCGGCAGGTGCAGGGCTTACTACCACTGTTACAGGGGTTCGTGTTATGCTGGAGCAGCCACTTCCAAGGCTGGATTCAGCATAGTAAGTAGTAGTCGTAGAAAGAGGAATAGTGGTATAAGTGTTGCCACTTCCTATTAATGCCCCTCCTGTGGCAGAGTCGTACCAAGCAATCGTTCCACTGGAACTCACCGTAAAAGTTGTCATATTTCCTTGACAAAGTGTGTCTATCGGGTCCACGACCACAGGCGTTGGCGGAAAAGGAGCTGCAATAATCGTAGTGGTATCTGTGATACTACAAGTGCCTATCGTAGCCGTAACGATATAATCCAGGGTATCCGCACTCGGCAAGCCTGCAGGAGCTGTGAAGATAGGCATCGGGCTTGTAGAGTCGCTGATATTAGCCGTAGGACTCCACAAATAGGTATAATCATTGATGCCTGTAGCTCCCATTTGGGCTGTACTTCCTTCGCAAGCCGTAAGGTCAGCACCCGCATTTGCTTCGGGCTGTACGATATATATATTGGCATTTTTGAGGGAAAAGAAGCCTGTCCCTCCTCCATTTGCGGCGGTAAACGTAAAATATACAGGATTTGTCAAGTTGTAATTTCCCGTAATATTAGGCACTGCAGCTCCATTGAAATAGACTTCAATCAGCCCGTTTTTATAGGCAACTTTTATGTTTTGATAGGTATTAGCATAAAGAGTGGGCGTTGTTACAGTAGGTCCTGCTATACACTCATCTGTGGTGTTATAACGGATTTCTAATTCGGGAGAAGGTCCGGGTGCGCAGTTGTCGAAACCGTCCATACAAACGGCAAAGCCTGTGAAGGAAGCAGGGGCAGCGATTCCCAAAAAGCCGCCACTAATATTGCTGATAGCAATAGGCGCGCTACTGACTATCAAGGCAATGCCATCGCCAGGACCTGCTGCTTGCGACATGCCTATGTCAAAATCCGCTAACCAATAACTACAATTTGCTGCCACGTCTAAGGGGGCATTATATTGAATACTTGCCGCCATATTTGTGGTGCCTGGCACAAGTATCAGTTCATTGGAATTCGCATCTGGGTCAAGGGGCGTTTCTCCTACGACAGCCGTATTCAAGGTCCAACCCGTAGTGTTCATGGTGGTGCCGTTCCCATTGAGCGAGGCGAAGTTTACATAAGTTTGAGCAGAAGCCCCTTCTATTCCCCAAAAAGCCACAAGCAAGCCCATAAAAAGTCTTTGTACATTCATGATATAAATCTTAATAAAACAGCATTTTTCGCTTCAAAATTAACGCAAAAAATTGAATATTCAATATATTAGGAGAGGTGTTGCTTATTTTTTAATGTTTGAACGGTTATTTTTGCCGTATGAACGGGGTTTTAGGGCGCGCAGATGAGCGCGGATTTTGGCAGATGGCGCAGATATAGTGTTTCTCATCTGTGAAATCTGCTTTCATCTGCGATAATCTGCGTGAAATTCGCTATCTTTGTCGCAAAATACAACGAATATGAAGCAATTCAACACATCAGGTCCGAATATAGCTGCGGAGCATTACACCCTTGACAGGGCTATTTACCTTCAAAGAGGCATAGAATTGGTTTTGGATAAACGCTATTTCACGATTTGGGCACCCCGTCAGACAGGAAAAAGCACCTATTTTCGACAGTTAGCAGTTATTTTGCAAGGGCAGGGCTATGAGGTGGCGCATATCAATTTTGAGAACTACAAAACAGCTTCAGAAGCCTTGTTTGTCAGAACTTTACAAGATAAATTTGAGCAGTTTTGGGGGATAAATTTTAAAGAAGAAACCGAGATTTCAGGTATTTTCAAAAAAATAGAAACGCTTACCAATAAAAAATACCTCCTTATTATAGACGAGGTAGAAGGCATTAATCCTACCTATTTTGGGACGTTTTTGCATGGCATTCGTTCTGCCTACCATTCCCGCACAGAGCATAATTTAAAATCCGTGATTTTAGTAGGAGTAAGTAATATTGTAGGTATTGTTCAGGATAATGCAAGCCCTTTTAACATTGCAGAAAACCTGAATCTGTCTTATTTTACAGAAACAGAAACGAATGAACTGCTGATGATGCACGAAACCGAAACAGGGCAGTTGTTTGCCCCGCAGGTAAAAGACAAAATCCAAGAAATCACTGCAGGGCAGCCCGGACTTGTCAATGGCTTTGCCAATCAGTTGGTTACGAGATATGAGGCAGAAAAAACCCTAAATTATAGCCATTATTTGGCGGTAGAAGAATGGTACTTGACGGAGGCAATAGACAAAAATGTGGCGAACATCATCAACAAAGCCTCCGACTTTCGCCCTTTTGCAGAGAATTTGTTGTTTACCGAAATGAAAATCGCTTTTGATATTGACCGAGAAGCGATAAAAGTGCTGCATACAAATGGAATCGTCAAACGAGGAGATGATGGCTATGTGGAATTTTGGGTGCCTTTGTACAAAAAGCGTTTATACAAGGCTTTTTACCCCTATACAAACGGCGAAAAAGACAATATAATGCGTGATGCTGTGCAAAGTCATTATTTAACGGCAGAAGGCAAGCTCAATATCGAGAATTTAATCCGAAATTTCAAGGCTTATATTCAGAATAGAGGCTTTGAACCTTTTCGGGAAAAAACAGGGCAGCAAGATGAATATGGAAATGCTATTTATAAATCCATTCCCGAAGCTGCCATGATTTATGCCTTTGAGACCTATTTGCAAGGCATTTTGCTGGCAATCAATGGCAAAACCTATCGCGAAGCGCAGACAGGTTTGGGAAGGGTAGATATGTTGGTGACGGTTGAAAATGAGGAGTTGTTGGTAGAGACCAAAGTTTTTTATGGCGTAGAATTGTTTCGAACGGGCAAAAAGCAGCTCGCCTATTATGCCAAACATTTGGGCTTGACAAAGGGCATTTACTTACTATTTATTCCTGAACATACCCAAAAAATCCACCATGATACGGTAGCAGAAAGCCACGAATTTGTGGAAGGCATAGAAATTTATACGTATTTGGTGGAATATGAGGAAGAAGTGCCAAATTATCGCAAAAAGAAAAAGAAACGTACCCCACAAGCCCCTCGCTAATATTTTTTTGCAATCATTCCCTTAGAAAAGCCTATTTTTGAGCCATTATTTTGTTTGGGTTCACGCAGATTTGCGCAGATTTTGGCGGATTTCGCAGATATTGTCTTTCTCATCTGCGAAATCTGCTTTCATCTGTTCAACTCTGCGTGAACTAACACTTAGCTTTTCTAAAAATATTGGTTATGAAAAAATATTTCCTTTTCTGTTTTCTTTCTTGGGCTATTTCTACCTCCCTCTTGGCACAAGTTGCAGGAGATTATCGTTCGGCGGCTTCGGGAGACTGGGACGTGGCAGCGACTTGGGAGACCTATAATGGGGCTACTTGGGGGGCTGCGGCTGCTTCGCCTGACTTCAACAATGGCGCAATCAATATCCTTGCTGGACATACAGTAACGGTGCAATCTGGGGTAAATATCACCACAGACGAGACAATCGTAGAAGTCGGTGGCGTACTTCTGGTAACACTTGGGGGCGTATTCGTTATAAATGACGGAGCTACCCCAGACGACTTAACGGCGGACGGCTCGATAAGCATAGACGGAACTTTGCGCAAAAATCAAGGCGCAAATGTGAACTCTACCATGGCTACTTTGTCTGTAAATGGCGGTGGCGTGTATGAACATAACAACACCGTAAGCATTGGCAATATCCCGATTGCTACGTGGCAGGTGGGTTCGGAATGTAGAATTGTGGGCTATACAACCATTGCAGGAGGCGTTTTCCCGACCAACAATTTTGCGCAAGCCTTTCATCATTTTACGTGGGATTGCGTAGGACAAACCACAAACCCCAATTTGGTCGGGCTTTTGACCACTGTAAATGGCAATTTTAGCGTGTATAGTACAGGTACGGGGTCTTTGCGTTTGTGGGGAAATGCCAATTCCTCTACCTTGACCGTTGGGGGGAATTTCAGCCTTTATAATGGAACGGTTTATACCAATTTTGGCATAGCAACCCCTACCCTCAATCTTTATGGGCAGTTTATAATGGATAATTGCACCTTCGGAAGTTCAGGGGCGGGCAGTACCACTATCAATTTTGCCGCACTTGGACAGCAACAAATTGACATAAATACCCCTACCGTAACGCAAACGGGAAACCTTCAATATTTTGTGAGAAATAGTGGCGGAATGGGTCCTTCGGTCTTAGATTTTATTAACCCTATTACGGAAATAAGTTCGGATAGTGCGAATAGCTCCTTCACCCTCGAATCGGGGACAGGCATGTATATTACCCACGCAGGAGGCATCGCTTTGACGGGAAATACAGGCTGCGTACAAGTCAATACCCGTACTTTTGACAGCTTTGCGGGCTATACCTATATTGCAGGTACGCCACAAGTTACAGGTACAGGGCTTCCTGCTTTGATAACAGGCTTTTTAGATATAGAAAATAGTACCCCTTTTCTGTTGGGTGGCGTTACACTTACACAGGCTACTTTTATTTCGGGACCTTTTTCTACCTTCTTTTCTTGGGCAGGAAAATTGATAACTACGCCCCTCACCATGCTTACTTTAGATACGGATTGCACTTTGTCCCACAATCAGTATATTGCCTTTGTGGAAGGTCCTATGCAATGGAATACCAATTCCGTCATTGAATATTATTTTCCTTTGGGCGACATAGATAGGTATATGCCGATGGCAATGGTTCCGCAAAATGCGAATCCCAGCCTATATATTTGTACCGCGCATTATGCTGCCCCAGCGAATCCTAATGCCCTTTCTGCTGCCGTTTGTTCGGTAAGCAATGTAGAATATTGGGACATTACAGGCACAAACCCTGCCCAAATCAAGCTTTATTGGGACGCAATCAGTGGCATAGATGAAACGGCTTTGCAAATTTGTAATAAATTGGTGGTAGCGCATTATGACGGCGCGACCAATTTGTGGGAGTCAAAGGGAAATTCTGCGACTGACTTTGTGAATGATTTTATGTTTTCAGGGACTTACAATGGCAATTTTATTACAGAAGCGCATACTTTTGGTTTGGCTTGTGGACTGACGGCAATGGCTACGGTTTCGCAGCCTTCTTGCGGCACAACGAATGGCGCAATAGATGTGATGATAATGAATGGCTCTGGCTCCTATACCTATTCGTGGGATGATGGAACGGTTACAGAAGATAGAAGCAATATTACGGCAGGAACTTATACTTTGTATGTGGAGGAAAGTTTGGGCGGCTGTGGGGATACGCTTGCAGTCGTCCTGACGAGTACGGGCGGTGTGCAAGCTACGGCAACGACTGTAAACAATGTAACTTGTGCTGGAAATGATGGAAGTGCTACGATTACGGCTTCGGGCGGTTCGGGTACGTATTTATATTCGTGGGAACCTACGTATTATAATACGGCTACGGTTATGGGTTTATCTACAGGAAATTATACGGTTTATGTCAAAGATGCAGCAGATTCTACGGCTTGTGTAGATACGATTGGGATATTTATTGGCGGATATGCAGCAATAGGCATAGCCATAAATGACACTTTTACCCTTTGCAATCCTGCGGCTTCGGTGCTGCTGAATGTGCTGGCGAATGACATAGGTATATTAAATAATGCCTCCCTCATCTCCCTCAATTCTCCCGCAGCAGGGACTTTGGTGAATAATGGCAATGGCACTTTTTCCTTTACCTTGAATGTAGGTTTTTCGGGAACGACCTCCTTCGACTATCAAATAGCTGATACTTTTGGCTGCACAAGCACAGCAAATGTCCTTATAAATGCCACTTCTATTCCTGTGCCTACGATTTCTGCAAACGGGGCGACTACTTTTTGTCAAGGCGGAAATGTGATTTTGACAAGCAGCGCAAGCACAGGAAATCTGTGGAGTACGGGCGACACTACGCAGTCTATTACCGTTACAACAAGTGGGAATTACAGCCTAACTATCACTGTGGGGACTTGTAGCGTAAGTTCTGCGGTAACAGCGGTAACGGTTTCCCCTTTCCCGCCTATCCCTACGATTTCTGCCAATGGTGCGACTACTTTTTGTCAAGGCGGAAATGTAATTCTCACGAGTAGTTCGGCTACGGGAAATGTGTGGAGTACAACGGCTACGACTCAATCTATCACCGTTTCTGCGGCAGGAACTTATACTGTTACGGTAACAAATGCAGGAGGCTGTTCTGCCACTTCTGCCCCTACTACGGTCATTGTCAATCCTTTGCCTACCGCGCCTACCATTACTTTGAGTGGAAGCAGTGCTTTTTGTCAGGGCGGAAGCGTGAACTTGACGAGTAGCTATCTCGCAGGGAATACTTGGTCAAATGGAAGTATGAGTAATACCATCAATGTAACCACAAGTGGCTCATATACAGTTACTTATACAGATGCAAATGGCTGTTCTGCCTCTGCTACCCCTACAGTAATTACGGTTTCCCCCCTACCGCCTACGCCTATCATTACCACAAATGGAGGGACTACTTTTTGTCAAGGGGGAAACGTAATCCTTACGAGCAGTTCTCCTACGGGAAATGTATGGAGTACAACGGCTACTACGCAATCTATCACCGTTTCGGCGGCAGGGACATACACAGTAACCGTAACCAATGCAGGCGGTTGTTCTGCCACTTCTGCCCCTACTACGGTCATTATCAATCCTTTGCCTTCTGCCCCTACCATTAGTTTGAATGGGAACAATGTCTTTTGTCAAGGCGGAAGCGTGGATTTGATAAGCAGCTATCTTAGTGGAAATACTTGGTCAAATTTCAGCCCCAACAATACCATAACCGTAACCACAAGCGGCTCATATACAGTTACTTATACAGATGCAAATGGCTGTTCTGCCACTTCTACCCCTGCCGTAATCACTGTAAATCCTGCCCCTGCTACGCCTATCATTTCGGCAAGTGGACCTACTACTTTTTGTCAAGGCGACAATGTAGTACTTATAAGTAGTGTGGCTACAGGCAATCTTTGGAGCAATTCGGCTAACACACAAGCCATAACGGTTGCTACAGCAGGGACTTTTACAGTTACGGTAACAGATGCAAACGGCTGTATGGCTACTTCTGCCCCAATTACTACGATTGTGAACCCTTTGCCTCCGACACCAACTATCACTATCAATGGCAATGCAGCTATTTGTCAAGGGCAAAGTGTGAGCCTTTCGAGTAGCGCTATCAGTGGAAATGTCTGGTCTTCGGGACAAAATACCCAAACTATCAGCGTAGATTCGGCAGGAACTTATACGGTTACTGTTACCCAAAATGGCTGCTCTGCCACTTCTGCCCCTATCAATATTTCGGTAAATCCCCTTCCTGCTGCGCCTACCATTACGGTAAATGGAACTATGCCCATTTGCGCAGGGGCAAATATAGGATTAAGTAGCAGCCAACCTACGGGAAATCTTTGGACAACGGGACAAACCAACCAAACTATAACTGTAGGTGCAGGGACTTACGCTGTTACTTATACAGATGCAAACGGCTGTGCCGTCCCTTCTGCCCCTGTTACGGTTACGGCACTTGCGCCCATTACGATAGCAACGACCGTCCTAAGCAATTCGGATTGTGGCGCGCCGATAGGCTCGGCAAGTGCCTTTGCGTCAGGCGGTTCGGGCAATTTTACCTATACATGGAACAGTATTCCCCCCCAAATAGCCGCCACAGCCACAGGGCTTGTCGGAGGAGTTTATACGGTAACGGTGGCAGATGCCAGCAATACAAGTTGCACAAATACTGCCAATGTTACCATCACAGGGGGAACCGTTCCCAATGTAGCCCTTAGTGTTTCGGGTAATGTTACTGCTTGCGAAAACAAGCCTATTGCCGTCATCGCATCAGGTGCGGCAGCTTATACATGGTTGTACAATGGCGTAGTAGTGGCTACAGGGGCATTGTATAGCATTAGCCAAACGGGTGTGTATCAAGTCATTGGATTTAGCAATGGGGCAGGTACAGGCTGCTCGGATACTTCAGAAATCATCACTTTGACCATTATCCCAGACCCACGTGCAGAAGTATTTCCGATAGGAGCTTTGGAAGTCTGCCCTGAACAGGAGGTTATTTTGACCGCACAAGCTGGCACAGATGCAACCTATATATGGTTGCTCAACAATCAAGCTACGCTTTATACAGAGGACACGATTTCTGTATCTGTATCCGGATATTATTCTGTGGTAGCCACCAATTTCTGTGGAAAAGACACCTCTGCGGCGGTATATGTCAATATTCATACGCACCCTATTGCCGATTTTGTCTATGAGCCTATCCCTGCGAAGGTGGGCGAAATCGTTAC
>JAYUZN010000434.1:0-3530 GCA_043751755.1 Bacteroidota bacterium
AAGGTGTCTTTAATGGGTTTTCCCCACGAAAACAAGTCCATTCGCACAGCTGTATTAAATTCTTTTTCTATTTCTGTCTTTGATTTTTTTTCCAATAAAGCTGTTTTATAACGTTCTGTCCGCATTTTCATTTGGGCAAAAATATCAGCCCGTTTCCATGCTTCGCGCCCTCTTACCTGCGCCTCAAAAGGCTTTTGAAGGGAGGAGATATGCTCTTGTACTGCGATTTCTGCATAGTTTTGCATACGAGAATCTACCGTAGTATAGATTTTCAAGCCATCACTGTAGGGGTCGTAGCCATGTTTTTTGCACCAATCTTTCAAAAAAGTTCTAATATATTCTCTAAAATAGGGGGCAGGCCCCGTATCATGCGCATAGCCTGTGCCTTTTCCCAACACATCCGGCAATTTTCGCACGCTATCTGCTACGTGTTTCGTCAAATATTTATTGGCGACCATTTGTTCTAACACTGTATTTCTACGGTCAAAGGTTTTTTGCGGATATTTTACAGGATTGTAAACGCCTTGCCCTTTTAACATTCCTACGAGCAATGCCGATTCTTGTAAATTGAGGTTTTTGGCTTTTTTGTTAAACAGCCTTGCCGAAGCCGTTTCTATGCCATATTCAGAGCCATAAATATTGACCGTATTAAAATAAGCCGTCAAAATCTCCTCTTTCGTGAAAGCATGTTCAATATAAGCCGCTACCACGCACTCTTTCAACTTGCGAAGCGGTGTTTTTTTTCTGCCCACCTTGTCAAAGAGATTGCGCGCAAGCTGCATGGTTACAGTACTCCCTCCCCGCAACTCACCGCCCCGCAAGGCATTGAGAATGATGACGGGAATCGAATAGGCATCTACGCCTGAATGTTTGTAAAAACGCTCATCTTCGGTCGCAATCAAGGCTTCAACGGCAAATTTAGAGATGTCATTTAGCCCTACGCCTATGCGATTTTCCTCGCTAAACAAAGTCCCTAATTCTTTGCCATCAGAAGAATAAATCTGCGTAGAAAGGTCAGATTGCGGGTTTTCGACCTCTGTAAGCGATGGCAAATCTAACATGGCGAAAATTATAAAGAGGAAAACTAAGCCTACGCCAGCTGCCACTAAGAGCCAGAATACCCTTCTGCCTTTTTTGAAGCCGCTTGGCGTTTCCTGCGTTTGAGCGGCAGGAGGGGTATAAGCCCCTTGCGCTTGGTTTTCGGGAGTTACTCCGTAGATATTCATATATAAGTAGTTGAAAGTTATAAGTTGAGAGTTGAAAGTTAATATAAATTTATGATAATCAACTCGTACTTATAGATTTTTTTTTGTGGTTTTTGTGGAAAAGTAGGCAAAAGTACGCATTTTTTCTGGGAAAAAAAACAGAGATTTGGGTTAAGCAGCGAAAATTAAATAACTTGACTTTTTTCTCACCACTAAGGCACGAAGATACACGAAGAACTACCGTAAAAGAAGACATCTAAGCTGCACTTTTCTTCCTTAGTTTCCTTCGTGCCTTAGTGGTAAATTATAAGGTTATTCTTTTCGTGTTCCTAAGTATCATTTTCCCCGATTTCATCAATCAAATCTTGGATTTCTGGGGCTATTTCTACTTCTTTGCGTGGGACAGGGTCTTGTATGATGTGCAAAAACTTCAATTCCTTGCCTTCTTCATCTCTTTCGTGAATGTCAATTTCTTTCTTATAAAAATAGGACAATAAGGCAAGTAAAGCCTCTTTTCTGGGTTCGGAATCTAATAAAATCGGATATTCATATTGTTTTCCCTCCATTTCCCACGAAAAAGTAGAGGCTTCTTGATTATAAAGGCTTTTCATTCCCCTAAAATGAAAGTGAAAATCGCGAATGGCAGTGTAGGGAAAACTGAGCTTATTGTTAGAATTGGAAATAATGGAAATGCCTTGATATGAAAAGTAGATTTTATCACCTGCTATTTCCCAATGTTGTTTTGGTTTGCCGTCCCTTGTTCCTAAGCTCCTAAGTACAACGATTAAAATAGGGGTAGATAAGAACAATAAATCAAAGGGAATAGCGAAAAAATACATAATAATTATATAACACAATATTAGACTTATGGCTATTATTCCTTTTAAACTAATGACTCCATTGTGCAGCTTAGGGTTGTTTAATGGCGCAAGAATAGAAAAAAAGGTATTCATATTGTTTGTTGTATAGTTGTGTGGTTTTTCAAGCCGCCAACAGCGTCAAAATAATCTCTTGAAACTTGCGCAAAATAAACACAATCTTATGCAATTCATTTGAATCTGTTGCATCAAAAGAATGACTTATCATGTATTTTTTTTCATCTAACACTACAAACTGCCAAAATTTTCCTATCACATAGCAGCCATAAATGACTTTTTTTTGCGGATTCACAGCTTGTGCAATCAGCATATCTACCAATAATTGCGCGCGAGGATCCTTATCTGGCACGGATTTCTTAAATTCATGCAAGCAAAAATATGGGATTCTCAACTCATCTTCTACCCCTATCCCCAGCAGCAAATCAGGCTTTGCTGATAGCACATAGTCGTCTATAGTAGCCGAAATGCTTACATCAAAAAAGGCATAAAAAGGCTCTTCTTTGTACAAATAATCAGCTATTTCTAAAATATGTGCAATAAAACGCATTTTTAACGACTCCTCAAGCCAGCCATCAACATGCTTTTCGAGGGTCAGCCTCAAAAATTCTAATCGCTTTGCCTCCGTTTCTGTGAATGTACCTTCTGCTTTTAGCCATTCCTCCAATAAAGGCAGGCTATCTGTGGTAGGCGACAAACGAATAAGCCCAAACGTTTCTTTTAAACTTGCTAAAGTCCAATTTTCTTTTGCCATAATGTTAAAAATTGAGTGCTTAATTTCATGCGGATTTTTGCCGATGAAGATAAATTTGCCTGAAATTAGGGCATATATAGTTCCTTTTGCGCAAAGTTACACAATATGCCTGAACTTTTCAAACTATTCAGCCTTTTTGCCAATTCTGCGCGCTAAACGGCTATTTTTCCTACTCTTATTCCATGCCTCCCTCCCGCAAAAGGCGTTTGCAAAAAGCTATCTACGCAGTTTTTCGCCACTTCTGCACTTACAAAACGCCCAGGAATACACAAGATATTGGCATTATTATGTTCGCGTGCAAACCCTGCTATTTCTGCTGACCAAACCAAAGCCGCACGCACATTTGCATATTTATTGGCAGTCATACACACCCCTTGCCCACTTCCACACACCAAAATGCCCTGTTCAAATTCGCCTGTATGAATTGCCTTTGACAAAGGGTGGGCAAAATCGGGGTAATCTACGGAATCTTGACTATATGTGCCATAGTCTTTCACCTCATTTCCCAATTCGAGTAAATAGGCTTTGAGAATTTCCTTCATCTCAAAACCTGCGTGGTCGGAGCCGATAAGAATGGTATTCATCTGTTGGTTGTTGTTAAATTTTGCTACAAAAGTACGAAATTTCAAAAACTATCTTTACATTTGCGCTATAGTTGTGCGGTTTTTGAAACCGCAAAAAAAATGCGGTTTCAAA
>JAYUZN010000435.1:0-13554 GCA_043751755.1 Bacteroidota bacterium
CAAAGAACGCAAAGGAATAACTCAAAATTACTCACTTTGCGTCCTTTGCGTGGGCTTTCTTTGCGAACTTTGCGGTTTTTAGGCTCAAAAGCCGAAAAATTCAGCTCTTTTTTCTTTATAGTAGGGAAAAATCTGCGGTTAAATTTGCGAAAATCTGCGTGAACCTACCTTAAACTCAGAAAAAAGTGAGATATTTGGGGAAAATATTTTATATCATGCGTTATTTTACGATTCTTTTTCTCTGTTTTCTGTTTGCTTGTCAAAGTGAAAAATCGCCTTCTGTGGCGCAATATTTCGCCTATCCTCCAGCACAACAGGCAAATGCGGGCGTACAAATGATTCCTATTCAAACGCCAAAAGGCACGTTTAAGGTTTGGACAAAGCGTTTTGGCAACAATCCCAAAACAAAAGTCCTCATTTTGCATGGAGGTCCCGCTTTGACACATGAATATATGGAATGCTTCGAGCCTTTTTTTCTGCAAGAAGGCATAGAATTTTATGAGTATGACCAATTAGGGTCTTATTATTCCGACCAACCTACGGACAGTAGTCTGTGGACCTTGGATAGGTATGTGGAGGAGGTGGAGCAGGTGCGCAAAGCCTTGAATTTGGACAAAGACAATTTTTATTTGTTGGGAAATTCGTGGGGCGGGATTTTGGCGATGCAATATGCCCTCAAATATCAGGCGCACCTCAAAGGCTTGCTTGTCTGCAATATGATGGCGAGTTATCCGCGATATGCAGCGTACAATGGGGTTTTGCGGAGCAAATTGCGCCCTTCGTATATGGATTCTGTGAATGTGTTTGAGGCAAAAGGCGATTACAAAAACCCCATTTATACCAATATGGTAACAGAAGGCTACTATCGCAAGCATATTTGTCGCCTTGCGGAGTGGCCAGAGCCTGTGAATCGGGGTTTTAAGCACGTAAATGAGCAGATTTATGTCATTTTGCAAGGTCCGAGTGAGTTTAAGGCGGGAGGCAGGCTGACAAATTGGGATATTTTGGACAAATTGCCCACTTTGCAGATTCCAACCCTTATGGTAGGGGCGCAATATGACACAATGGACCCCAAAGATATGGAAGAACAAAGCAAATTGGTGCAAAAAGGGCGTTTTCTGTTTTGTCCCAATGGCAGTCATCTGTCTATGTGGGACGACCAAAAGGTGTTTATGGGAGGGATTTTGAGGTTTTTGAGAGATGTGGAGGCAGGGAAGTTATAGTTTCACGCAGATTTGCACAGATAAGAGCAGATAACGCAGATAAAGCAAAAATATATCTGCGTTATCTGCCTAAATCTGCGTTCATCTGCGTGAAATACCGTTTATTTCCTCAAAACGCAAATGCTTCACCGAGCTTCCAGAATGTGCCAACTCCAGCAAAGAATCTATGCCAATTTGCAAATGCTTTTCTACAAAAGCCGCACTCACCGACTTATCACTCACAGAAGTTTTCACGCCTTCGGCTATCATCGGCAAATCCGACACCAATAACAATGCACCACGCGGAATAGAATTGGCAAAACCCACGCTAAACAAGGTCGCCGTTTCCATATCTATACCCATAGCACGCGTACCCCGCAAATACTCTTTGAATTTCTCGTCATGTTCCCAAACCCTTCTATTTGTGGTATAAACCGTTCCTGTCCAGTAGTCGCAATTATTTTTAACAATCATGCTTGAAACTGCACTTTGTAGGCGAAAAGAAGGCAGGGCAGGGATTTCGGGTCCCAAATATTCATTGCTTGTACCTTCGCCCCGAATGGCAGCAATGGGCAAAATGAGGTCTCCTACTTGAATTTTCTTTTTCAAGCCGCCACATTTTCCCAAAAACAAGGCAGCTTTTGGCTCAATCGCAGAGAGCAAATCCATGACTGTAGCCGCCATAGGACTTCCCATACCAAAATTTATCATCGTGATATTTTCGGCGGTCGCACTTTGCATAGGCTTGTCTTTGCCCATGATTTCTACCCCAAATTTCTGGGCAAAAAGTTCCACATATTGTCCGAAATTGGTCAGCAAAATATATTCGCCAAAAGCGTCTAAAGAACGCCCTGTGTAGCGTGGCAGCCAATTTTCTACAATTTCTTTTTTGGTTTGCATAAATGATAAAGTATTAATTCAACGCCTTATTTTTGCATCTCAGCCTTGATTTGCAAGACTGACTCGACATTTACCTCGAAATCCTCTGCGATTTCTGCTACACTCAATTTCCCTCTTTTGAGGGCTTTTTGTATGCCTATTACGGTTTTCTTCTGCTCTCCCATTTCTATTCCTTCTGCCAAAACCTCCCTTTTGACTTCTTCACGTACTTCTATTTTGACTTCTTCACGCATTGCATTCACTTCTCCTCTTACTTCTTCCCACACTTCTTCTTTCATGTCTCGCCTCGCATCTCTCCACAAGCCTTCTACATAGCGATTTACTTGCTGAATAACCTCATCTTCACTTTCGAGATACTCCAAGTCTTTGGCATCTAAGGCATTTTCGACTATCACCTTCATCATATCCATAAATACCTCCTCTTCCATAAAATCAGAGAAATCTTCCGCATCATTTCGTTTATCTCTCGTTTTTTCGGCAAAAGCAAACCATTTTTTGTACTTTGTCAGTTTTTTATCTTTGACAATATTGGGCTGAAACATGAAAATGAGCCTATTTTGCTGCAAAAAATGCAGTTCTTTATGGTTATTGTTCAAAGTTTGAAGCACTACTTCTCGTTTTTCTTGCAAATCTGCCAAATCATTCGCTTCCCAAAGTGCGTGATTATTGATAAAATGTAAGGCACTTTCGGGCGCATTTGTATAAGCCACATAATTATCCGTAAACTCCAAAGCATCATCTGCCATCCATATCAAGGTCAAAACAGGCTCGACATATTGATAATCGCTGTTTTTGGCACGTTCATCTTCTATCACCGCCATGAGCCGCTTGATCGGCAAATCCTGCAATTGCAATGCAGTAGCTGCACAATGATACAAATAAAAACGGCGTACAACATCTGGCTTGTACCATTGCTGCATGTCAATAATGAGGTAGAAACCTGCTATTTTGCAACGAAAATCCACCTCTATCTTCATGGCACTATTCGTCAGCAAGTGGGTTCGCTCCAACAAGGTGATTTCTTCTATGGTTACATCTAAAAAATCTTCCAAAAATGCCTTCGCAATATGCGTGTGCGAAAATACTTTTTTGAAAAATCGGTCGTAGTTCAAAGGTGCTAAGTACATATCTTTCCTAATTTTGCAACAAAAATACACAAAAATAGGATTGCTTGTGCAAAAATAGTTATCTTATCGTTTTTGGCGGTTTGATAAACCGCTCAACTATTAAACACTGCAAGAATAAATTTGCCGTTTCCCTCAAAAACCGTAATATTGCATGTAAGTATGAGTGAGAAGTAGATTAGGAATATATTTTTAGCATAAAACATTCATTATTATGTGATTATATCAACTTTCAACTTTCAACTTAGAACTTTCAACTACTTATTTGAACTATTCCATCGCAAAAATGATAAGTTTCCTGAGTATTTTTAGCACAGCACATATCCCTGCTTATTTGTCGGTCATCGGCACTTGTATCCTCAAATACTTGGTAGGGGTCATTTTAGCCTATACACAAGGTTTCAATTTTTGGGAACTTGTGAGTTCTATTTTTGTCGGCGGAATATTAAGCATTCTCTTATTCACCTATTCTGGCTCTTTTATTCGTAAGTTCTTGTTAAAAAAATTCCCTCCGAAAACCCCAAACCTTCGCAGAGCCTTGAAATGGGCGCGTTTCTGGCGAAAATACGGAATTATTGGCGTATCTGTCATTTCCCCGATAATTTCCCCTATGCTTGCCGTATTTATTGCCTTGGCTTTTCGCGAAAAACCCGAGAGAATTATGCGTTTTATGGGAACAAGCCTCCTTTTATGGTCTTTTTTACTTGCCTTTTTTCAGGATTTAGTGCAGGTTTTGTGGGGAACCCTGTTTAAATAAAGAGAAAATAGCTACCTTTGTCGCGCAGATTTTCGCAGATTTAACCGCAGATTTTCGCAAATAAGTGTTATCTGTGAAAATCTGCGTATCTCATCTGCGAAAATCTGCGTGAAATACCTACAATATGCAAGACATTATTTTTGACATTATAGAAAAAGAACTTCATCGTCAGCGCGAAGGCATTGAGTTGATAGCTTCCGAAAACTTTGTGAGTGAGGCAGTTATGCGTGCCGCAGGTTCTTGTTTGACCAATAAATATGCCGAAGGCTTGCCCGCAAAACGCTATTACGGCGGCTGTCAATTTGTAGATGAAGCAGAAGTCATTGCAAGAGACCGCGTAAAGCAGCTTTTTGGGGCAGAATGGGCAAATGTGCAGCCACATTCTGGCGCACAGGCAAATGCAGCCGTTATGTTGGCGTGTATAAAGCCGGGAGACACCATTTTGGGCTTCGATTTGTCGCATGGCGGGCATCTCACGCATGGTTCAGCCGTCAATTTTTCGGGAAAAATCTATCGCCCAACCTTTTATGGCGTAAGAAAAGACAATAACTTGGTGGATTATGACCAACTTCGGGAAGTCGCTCGTAGGGAAAAACCCAAACTCATCATTGCGGGTGCAAGCAACTACTCGCGCGACTGGGATTATGTGGCGTTTCGTGCCATTGCAGACGAAGTAGGGGCGATTTTGATGGCAGATATTGCGCACCCTGCGGGCTTGATTGCCACAGGTTTGCTCAACAATCCTATGCCACACTGCCATGTTGTAACTTCTACCACGCACAAAACCTTGCGAGGTCCACGTGGGGGCATCATTATGATAGGCAAAGACCACGAAAATCCTATGGGACTCAAATTTAAAGATAAGCTACGAAAAATGAGTTCGGTCTTAGATGGGGCTGTTTTTCCGGGTACTCAAGGGGGTCCTTTGATGCACACGATTGCTGCAAAAGCGGTAGCATTTGGCGAAGATTTGAAGCCTGAATTTAAGACCTATTGCGAGCAGGTGCGTACAAATGCGCAAACTTTAGCGGCTTTGATGTTGGAAAAAGGCTATGGAATCGTTTCTGGCGGAACAGATAATCACCTCTTTTCCATTGACTTACGCAGCAAAGGCTTGAATGGGAAATTGGCGGAGGAGACTTTGGGCAAGGCAGAAATTACGGTCAATAAAAACATGGTTCCCTATGATACAGAAAGCCCTATGATAACGAGTGGGATTCGGATTGGCACACCTGCTATGACTTCGCGCGGCTGCAAAGAAGCGGATATGCCCCTTATCGCAGATTTTATAGACAAGGCTTTGATGAATCATGATAAGGAAGCAGTTTTGGCAGGAATAAAAGGGGAAGTTCAGGCGTTTATGAAGGGATTTCCGTTGTATGAGGGGTAATGGCTAACAATATAAAGGCAAAGTTAAACAGAAAAATGTAGAATTTTGTCTTTTCTCTTTGCAAAAAAAGCGAAAAAAGTATATCTTTGTGCCATAAAATAGCTACAATATGACAGACAATTTAATCCTATCACAACTAAACCTTTTGCCAGAACATCTAAAAATAGAAGTGCTGCATTATATTAGTTTTCTTGCGCAACATCCTCTTAGACAAATAGAAGTGCGCAAGAAAACCCCTAACTTTGGGAGTGCAAAAGGAAAATATGAGATGTCAGCCGATTTTAACGCCCCTTTAGAGGACTTTCAAGAATATATGTAATGGAACTTATTATTGATACACAAGCCTTTATTTGGTTTATAACAGGCGCGACAGAAATCAGTAGAAACGCAAAAGATGCGATTATACATCCCAATAACACGCTGTATATTAGTATAGCGAGTTTATGGGAAATTGCGATTAAGACAAAATTAGGGAAATTGAACATTAACAATGCTCCCTATTCCTCTTTGATAGATGATATTACGGAGAATGGGCTTCAGATTTTGAGTATTAATTTTAATCACACAATACAAACAACTTTATTAGACTTGCATCACCGAGACCCTTTTGACAGAATTATTATTGCGCAAGCAATTTCAGAAGAAATGAATGTTGTAAGTATTGATGAAATATTTGACAGATATTTACAAAATGAAAAAGTGCGCAGAATTTGGTAATTTTCCATATAAAGCAATCGCGTCTGTACCCAAAAAACGAAACCCAGATATTCACTTCTTTTCCCCCAAATACATATAAATATTCAGCAATCCATTTGTATTTGTAATCAATTCCATAGCCTCCGAAATCGAAACTATACACGTTTCTATCTGTTCATGCTCCGAAATCACGCCTGTATGTTGATTGTTAAAAGCAAAAATATCTGCTTTAGGCATTTTTAATTCACAATAAAACAAATAAATAGCCTCATCACAAGCCCCTGTACTGGGATAAAGTGCCTTTGTATGCAAGGGTTTCACCTGTTCGGCACGCACTTTCAAGCCCGTTTCCTCCTCTACCTCCCGCACAGCTACCTCTAAAGGCAGGTCATCTTTGTCAATCATACCTGCCGCATGTTCGTATATAACACTGCCATCACAAATCCGTCTTTGTTTGACCAAAAGCAAGTACTTTTCGCCTGTTTCTTCCGCTTCCATACAAATCAGCACAGACACGGACGAGCCTTTGACAAAGCAAATAGAGGGAATTTTGCCTCCTTCGGGCAGGCTTGCATCAAGTTCTACTAAGGCAAATAGTACTTCGCCATTGTGCCGATACTTGACATATTTTTCCCGTATCTCGTGGATAGTCAAGCCATTAGCGAGCAGGTTCGATTTCCAAACCTTGAACTTGTGCGCATTTTCAAGCGATTCTTTTTGCATATTGTTGAGAAAATTTGGTTTATTTTGTGCCAAAATTAAGCGAATTTGCCAGAAAAAAACTTTTTTTTGCAAGATATGGCAAATATTTGTTTATAAACACTTAGCTACAATCACTCAAAGGGAACCCTAAAACTAAATCCTTTTGAGTTAGCAACCCTTCGAGTGGGCTTTAGCCCCTCGAAGCGGTTGCACTACCTGAATACTTAATTTATGCCATTTTTCGAACTTTCTCACATTTCCGAAGCCCTCCTCAAAGAAAAAGGCTCAAAATTTTATGCCTACGCCTATCCTGTCAAAACGCGGGAAGAGGTTGAGGCTTGTTTGTTAGTTTTGCGCAAAAAATACCATGACGCGCGCCATTATTGCTATGCATTTCGATTGGGAAAAATGGGAGAAACTTCCTTTGCCACTGATGACGGAGAGCCGTCTCATACCGCAGGAGACCCTATTTTGGGGCAGATTCGCTCCCGCAATTTGACAAATGTTTTGGTGGTCGTGATTCGCTATTTTGGGGGAACGCTTTTGGGGGTAAGGGGCTTGATAGATGCCTACAAATCGGCAGCGGCGGAAGCCTTAGACAACAATGTTTTTACGGAAATTATCCCTGTTTTTACGATAAAAATTACCTTTCCTTACGAAAAAACTTCAGAAATACAGCGGGTTTTGCACCCTTTTCAGGCTACTGTTCTCAAAGCAAGCTATGAAATGGAATGTATGCAAATCTTGCAAGTACCTCAAAAACAAGAAGTTGCACTTAGGAAAGCCTTAGACATGATGCCTTGGGAATATGAGATGGTTGAGACAGAATAGCGTGGCGCACTTTTCAAAAGTGCACCACGCTTATAGACGTTTTCCCCCCGAAATCCTTAGCCCACAGTGCCTACCTACCGAATCAATATAACCGTTCCGTTCCTAAACTGCTTGTTCCCAGAATAGCCCGTAACCACCAACTTATACATATACGTCCCTTCGGGCGCAGGCTGCCCATTTTTTTGCCCGTCCCAACTATTGCCAATGTTGTTTGATTCAAAAATCTGTCCCCCCCAACGGTCATAAATATTGAGTTTATAATCCATAATAAAGACCCCTTGCAAGGCAAATACATCATTTATATTGTCCGCATTTGGCGTAAAAACATTGGGAATCGTTACCTGCGCGCCAAGCCCTGTACAAGCCTCATTGGAAAGGCTGGAGGTTTGATTTTCATATTTTTTGTACGCTCGCACCGTATAACAATTATCTTCTTGAACCACAGGCTTGCGTATTTCATAGAAAAACGTATCAGAACCCGGAATATCCGCCACTTGTAAGTAGCTAACAGGGTTACTTTGCGTATTCTTGAGTTCTATCCGATAAAAGTCCACGCCGTCCACCCAATCTCTATACGGCGACCAAGCAATGAGAATCTGGTCTCCTTCGCGGGTTGCCTTTGCCACAATGTTAGTAGCTACATTTCCTATAGGCGTTTTATCCCCACAACTGTCCAACACAAACGTTCTATACTCATAATTGTGTTTAACATTGGCACTCAAATCTGTATAATTTGGCGGAAACGGAATAGGAAAAGCCGCAAGTTGCGCAAAATTGCTGTTTGCCACACTCAAATCCCTTTTTTCTATTTGCAAAACATACTTTTTCGTAACGGAATTAGGGATTTTCCAAGTTAATTTCACTTTTTTATTTTCCTCTACCGTAGCCAAAGTCGTTTCTACGGGATTGAGCGAGGTAAAATGCAAGCTCATCACCCCTGCTGTATCGCTAAATACTCGCCAAGAAGTGCCTGTTTCTTTTGCCTGAACTCGATAACTATAATAAGTATTACAATCTACCCGAAAATCCTTGTAAATATGCTGATTTCCCGCCACACTATCTATCAAAGTGCCACTTCCATAGCTCACATTTCTGTAAATATAATACTTTTGCGGAGTCCAACCTGTGTAGTTCGTCCAATCCAATTGTATCGTATCTATCAAAGAACTCATTTGTAAATCTATCGTGCAATGATGCGCAGAACTATCCGAAGGATTCCCACAATGATTCACATAATTCAAGAAATAACAATAGACTTGCGTATTTGCAGCAGGGGCAAAGTCTTGAATGACAGTATCTTGAATGTCTGTAACAGTCGCCACCAAAATAGGCGCAGACGCACCCACAGAACGGAAAAGCCGATATTCTCCAAAGTCCCCTACTACATCTTTGTAGGCAGAAAAAGTAAGCTCCACAGAGTCATTTTTGATAACAGACGCAGCATAAATAACAGGCTTATAAGGCTGCACATTCGGAATAAGATACAGCAAATCATTGTGCGTGAGCGTGTCTTTGCAGCCAAATTCATCTGTAACAATCATGGTAACATCTATATAGCCGGGCGTATTATAGGTGTGCGGCGAAGGATTGCCCGTACCTGTATTTCCGTCTCCATACGCCCAATCCCACGCTGCCAGCGTGCCGTCCGAAAAGGTAGAACTATCCGTAAACACCACATTTGCAGGTACACAAGCAAAGGTGCTATCCACCCCAAAAGCAGCCGTAGGCGGAATATGCACCACAAGGGTATCCGTTTGAGGCATCAACACCGAACAGCCCGAACCATCTACCACCGTCAAAGTAGGAATGTAAGTCGCAGGTGTAGTCGAAGCAGGTTGCGCATAAATATGCTGCGTAGGATTTTGTTGAGAAACGCCCGCATCTCCAAAATTCCAATTATATTGTACTACATTTGTGCCTGTTGCCGTAAACGTAACAGGAAATCCAGGACAGACCGAATGTGGGCTTATAATATACGTAGCAAGCGGGCCATCTATATGAATCAAATTATTTTTGATAACAGAAGCCGTACAGCCCGAAACGTCCGTAATAATCATTCCCACCGTATAGTCGCCCGGCAAGACATAATAATGCGTAGGATTGTTTAAAATAGAAGCTCCCCCATCTCCAAACGTCCAAGAATAGCTAAGGTTGAGGGGCGAAAAAGGCGGAGAAGGTACAGGGGAGTAGCTGGCAAGAAAAGGCGGACAGGCAGCCGTAACGCCCCCTGGCGTAGTGAAATCTACGATAAGTGTGCCGATTGTTATATAGTTATTCAAGGTATAAGTATCTGTACAGCCATTCGGGTCTGTAATGGTCAGAGAAACCGTATAAGAGCCATTTGTATTGTAGATATGCGTAGGCGTAGGCGTGCTAATGCCCGAAGTTGCCCCGTCTCCATACGTCCAAGAATAATACAAAGAGGCGGGATTTGCGCCTGTAACATTGGCAGAAAAAATAACAGGGTTTCCGATACAATTCACAGGATAAGTGGCAGAAAAAGTAACTTGTGGGTCAAATACCGTAACAAAGCCCGTTTCTGTATGCGTAGAAACACAGCCATTTGCATCTGTTACACTCAAAGTTACGTCATAACTGCCTGCAAAACCATAGATATTTGTAGGATTTTGAAGGTTAGAAGTTCCATTTCCAAAGTTCCAATCCCATTGCGTTATCGGCACAGTTTGATTGGTTTGGTCCGTAAATTGAACCGTAAGGGGGCTACAGCCTGAATCCGTATCTACGATAAAATTCACGTCTAAGCCATTCATATTTATATAATTAACAATCGTATCGGACATTTGGCAGCCGATAGTATTCACCGTAGTGAGAATGACTGTATAAACGCCTGGTAAATTATAAGTATGCACAGGATTGAAACTCGTAGAGCCTGTAGAATCTCCAAAATTCCACACACAAGAGGCTGTATTCGCCGAAAGATTGAAGAAAAATACGCTATCAGGCGCGCAACTTTGAACAATATTTGCCGCAAACACTGCATCAGGCAGTTGTATCGTAAAGGTTTGTGTATAGACATCAGAACAGCCCGTACTCACATTTCCTGCCGTCAAAGAAATGGTATAAGTCCCAGGCGTTGTATAAGTATGAGGCGGAGGGTTTTGGGTAATATCAAACGTATTGTCATTAAAATCCCACGAATAATAATCTGCAGCAATAGACGCATTCGTTATCGTAACCGTAGCAGGTACGCTACAACTTTGCACAGGCGTAATGGAAAACGTCACAATCGGGCCATCTATATGGATATAGTTTGGCAGTATCAAAGTATCCCTACAGCCCTGATTATTCACAATCAACGTAACATCAAAATAGCCCGTATCAGTGTAAGTATGCGTAGCAATCGTGCCTGAACCTGTGCCTTGCCCCTGCCCAAACTGCCAAGAACTTTGCCCAAGCGGAACACTTGTACTCGTAAAAGTAATGGGATAAGTGCCACAAGTATCCGTAGGGGTTGCACTAAAATTGACGACAGGTGGCGTTCCCACTTTTACATAATTGGTACGAATAAGCGTGTCTTTGCAGCCATCTGCATTCGTAATAATCAAAATAACCGTAAAATTGCCCGTATTTGTATAGGTAAAGGTAGGATTTTGAAGGTTTGACGTAGAAGCAGGCACAGTTCCAAAGTCCCATTCCCATGAAATAATGGGCGAACCTGAAGTACTTTGGTCTTGAAAATTAACCGTATAAGGCACACAACCCTGCGGATTTGGCAAAGCCACAAATTGCGCCACAGGTCTCACAATTTGCACAAAAGAAGGCATAGTCGCCGTAGCACTACAGCCCGAACTATTCGTAACCGTCAGCGAAACCGTAAACGTGCCTGTAGCGGTATAATTATGCGTAGGATTTGCTGAAATACTGGTTCCTCCATCTCCAAAATTCCAAGAATAACTCACTGCACCCGGCGCATTTGAGGTAAAACTGACCAAATGCGGAGCCTCACAAGCCAAATTCGTGGTAGAAGCAAAGCTCACAACAGGGCTATTCTGCACATTCACAGTTAGCGTAGCATTGCTTGCGCAGCCCGTTTGCGTATCCGTCATCGTTGCCGTAATGGTATAAGTACCCGGCGTTGCGTAGGTAAAAGTGGGGCTTATTGCCGAAGAAGTCGCAGGAGAGCCGCCCCCCGAATTCCACGAAATCGTATTCAAAGCCACTTGTTGCCATGTTACACTAATCGGCTGCCCCGTACAAAACTGCACACTGTTATTGGTGATAGTAGGCGGCGTTTGCCCTACCTGCACCGCATTGTTCATCGTATAACTCGTAGTACAACCCGAAGCCGTAGTTACCGTATGGGTAACCGTATAAACGCCATTTGCTGTATAGGTATAAGTAGGGCTTGCCGCAGTAGAAGTGCCTTGTCCTGCCCCAAAAGTCCAAGCATGTGTATAACCTGCCCCACCCGACCACACAAAATTGATAGGCGTATTGAGGTTGCAACTAATACTCGGATTGACGGTAAACACCGCCGAAGGAGCTTGCGTAACCGTAACATACGCCGATTGTATGACATTATCCGTACAGCCATTTGCATCTGTAACAATCAATACCACAGGAAAAACCGATGCAAGGTTGTAAACATGTGCTGGATTTGCTTGCGAAGACCCGAATCCATCTCCAAAATCCCATGTATAAGTGGTAATAGGAGCAGAACCTGCCACACTTGAATGGGTAAATTGCACAGTTTGCCCCAGACATAGCTGCAAAGGCGAACCTGTGAAATTGGCAGTAGGCGGCGTAAAAACGGATATATAATTGGTTCTCACCACCGTATCATGCTGCCCATTTGTATAGGTCAAATACAAAGTTACCGTATAATTGCCCGTAACAGAGTAGGCTTGCGTGATACTCACAAAGTTTCCACCATTTTGCATATTTCCAAAATCCCACGAATAGGTCGAGACATTGTTGGCAACTGCCGTAAAGGTAACCGAGCCAGAGCCGCAAAGCGTTGTGTCATTTGCGGTAAAGGTAGGATTTTGAGCAAATACAGATGGTACAAAAAAACTAAAAGCTGTAAGAATGAGCGAAACGAGCAGGTGCGAAAGATATTGTTTCATGTATTGTGGAAGAATAATAAGACGGAATATATATATACGTAAGTTCACGCAGATTTTCGCAGATTTCCGCAGCTGCCGCAAGCGTCCGCTTGTGGCAGCCACCTTGAAGCGTCCGCTTCCAGCTGCGAAGCGGACGCTTCAAGAAAGAGGGTACAAGCGGACGCTTGCACCAGCAGCAAATAAAACGTTCATTAATCTGTGAAAATCTGCGTTTTTAAATCTGCGAAAATCTGCGCGAAATCACGAAACCCCAAAAAGATAACGCAATTTTCGTGCAAAGTACACCCTTATTTAGATTAATAATATTACCTTAGCAAAAATTTTATATTACCATGCGTAAATATCCCATTTTAGGAATATATTTCCTCCTGTTTTTTTTCTCTCATGTTGTCTATGGGCAAAGTGCCTTGCAAGGTAGGCTCATTTTCTTAGAAAAACAAAGGTTTGTTGCTATGACGCAAAAAGATACCCTTTTTTTGCAAAAAACGCTGGCAGATGACCTCATTTATACCCATTCAAATGCCTTAGTAGAATCCAAAAAAGACTTTCTTCAATCTATTCAAACAGGGAAAATTGTGTATAAAACCTTAGACTCAGAGGAAATAAACGTGCGCCTTTTCGGAAAAACAGCCATTCTCAACGGCATTGTACACGTAGTTGGGGCTTTGAATGGAAAGGAATTTGACCTGCGACTGCGCTATACTGATGTCTATTGCAAGCATAAAAAAGGCTGGCAATTAGCGGCTTGGCAATCTGTGAAGGTTCCCTAAGGAACGAAAATTAAATAACTTAACAGTTTGTCATTTGCCCCCCTAAAGGGCAGGGCTGTTCATTTCATTTATTAAACGATGTGTTTTAAGCTGTT
>JAYUZN010000436.1:0-5479 GCA_043751755.1 Bacteroidota bacterium
ATATATGTTTAGATTATTTCTCACTCATACTTAAGAAATGAAAAATGAGTGTTCACTGTTCTTTGCTAACTGTTCACTGCTAACTGCTAACTGTCCTGAATTAGTCGATGATGTCAAACTCTGTGGAATGTGATAAAATAAACTGCCGTTTTTCTTCAGTCATTTTGTCAAATTCGGTGCGTGTTATGCTTGCTTTTTTGTGGACAAGCTCTGCGGGAGGTGTGTAGTTGTGTCCTGATGGACTCATTTGCGAAGGCTGTGCGGGGGCATTCTGTGTAGGTTTGACAACATGGTTTGCCATGCCTGCGGGAGCTTTGCCAGGGAGTACTTGACCATCTGGCGTTGTAAACGTTTCAGTTGTTTTGACAGGAGCCGCAACTTGTACGGGGTCTGGCGCAATGGTAAATTCATCAGTGTGCGCCTTCATGTACTCCTGTTTTGAGGGAGACATTTGGTTGAACTGTGAGACATAAATTACTGCGGCGGCAGGCTTTGCGGGCTGTTGCACTTGCGGAACTGCCCCTGCGGGGACCTGGTTAGCTTCTTGTGCCTGCATACTAAATGCCAAGCTCAAAAATAAGGCTGTGAGCAGAAAGCCTTTTGTTTGGAAAAAGAACGATTGATTTTGCATAAAAAATAAATAATAAATATCCACAAATAAACATGGTTGCTTGAATATGATGTGCGTAGTTGGGCGATTTTCCAAATCGCCACAAGGTTTAGGTTGGTTTTTTGGGGCGGTTTGCTCCCAACTATTTTGGATTTGTGTGTATCGGTTGTGGAGGTAAATATTTGTACGGAACGCTTTGTTTTGCTTGTTGTTGTGGTTAGTGTCGTTTGTTGGTAAATGGTAACTGCTCAAGGCGTTTTTTTATAAGTAGGCTTTTTATTCGTTTAGGTTACTTTAAACATAAGTAGTTGAAAGTTATAAGTTGAGAGTTGAAAGTTGAAAGTTGAGAGTTGGAAGTTAATATAAGTTTATCATAATCAATAAGATATATAGAGAGTATATATTTAACTTATTTCTCACTCGCACTTAATACATTGATAATGAATATGTTATATTTAAACATACTGATAAGTTGCTTGGTAGGTTAGTGGCATTTATCGTAAACAATATTCTCCTATATTTGAGAAGGAATATACTTTGGCAGAAGTTGAAAAATGCTCATCTGTTGTTTTCAGATGCAAATATAGTATCTTTTTTTATCTTCTCCTATTTTTTTCAGTAAAAAAAAGAGGTATATACTTTTACGTATATACCCCCTTTCATAACTACTTAAAAAACAATCATTTAACGAGTGGTCAAAATCATTTTCTTGCTTTCAAATGTTTTGCCATCTAATATAAGTGAATAGAGATAACTACCTGCTGCGAGATTTCCTGCTTCGATGGTCATAGTGCCAAAGCCTTTTGCAGAAAGGGTCTCTGTTTTGATTACTTTTCCATTGATATCGGAAACTTGCATTTGAGCGGTTTTCACAGATTGTGGGATATAGAACTGAATGGTCGTGTTTTGGTCAAAAGGATTGGGGATATTTTGATTCAACACAGGCGCATCTGCGAAGGAAAGCGTATAAGCTGCGGTTGTTTTTGCCTCATTTGATTTGAAACAACAAGCCTGCAAATCTGTGCTAAATTGGTTCATCATTTGCTCCATTTTCACGATTTGACCTTCCAAAACGGTTACTTTATCTTTCAAAACCTCATTTTCCGCTTTTACTACTGCGATTTCATTTTGCCCTTGTGCAAGCTCTTGTACAGATTTTACCAAAGGCACTACAAATTGAGCATAAGATAGGCTATAAGTTTCTCCGTCTTTTGTAGGGGCTATCACACCATTGAAGTCATATCCACTTTCTTTCATGGCTGCTTCTACTTCTTGAGCAATAAAGCCACTTTGACGTATTTTTTCAGCCGCACGATAATCAAGGGTAGGATTTGCTACGCCATGGTTAATATACGTATCAAATTTTGAAGCATCAAAATTATAGACTACAGGGCGCAATTTGTTGATAAAATCTAAGCCTTTAACTTCTTCTCTTACACTACTTTTGAAGCGTCCGTCCGAGATAGTATAAGCTACGGGGCCTTCCACAACGGTTACAGCCGCATTTCCAAGACGTATTTTGTTGCTTACATTTACGCTTGCGCCATATCCCAAAGCCATTACATTGGTCAAAGCTGTTACCGTTGCATCTGCCCCTTGTCCTACAAAAGTAGATTGTATGTAGTTGTTGCGCAATCCCCCTGCCCCTTTTCCTACAGCTACATTGCTTCCTCCAGTGAGGTTCAAACGGAGCGCAGAGTCTCCTACTGCGGTGTTGCCCGCGCCTGTTGTGCCGCTTTGTCCAGCGCGGAAACCTACTCCTGTGTTACCATAGCCCGTAGTATTGGCATAGATTGCGTTTGAGCCGAGACTTACATTGTAAGAGCCGCTGGTATTGAGTCTCATGCTTTGAGGACCTACGCCTACATTGTCTGTGCCTGTGCTGTTGGCAAACAACGTTTGGTAGCCGATGGCTAATAAATTAGAGTTAGCGGTGTTGCTTAACAAGGCTTGATAGCCAATGGCGATATTGTTGTTTCCCGTAGAATTGAGTTGCAAAGCGCCATATCCAAAGGCTACATTGTTGTTTCCAACCGTATTGTTGAGTAGCGCATTTCCGCCAAATGCGGAGTTGTTGCCTCCGGTTGTGTTGTTTTGCATCGCATTAAAACCACTTGCATTATTGTTGCTCCCTGTTTGGTTGAGCTGAAGGGCATTGTAGCCGATAGCAATGTTTGAAGCTCCTGTGCTGTTGGTATATAAGCTATTTCTGCCAAGACCGAGATTAAAAGAGCCTGTAGTATTGGAATAAAGAGAGTTTAAGCCAATGGCAGCATTGTTACTTCCTGTCATGTTGGAATATAAGGTATTTCCGCCAAAGGCAAGGTTAAAGCCCCCCGTTGTATTGGTAAACATAGCACTTGAGCCAAAAGCATTATTGCCCGTACCTGTGGTATTATTCGCAAGTGCCAAACTACCAAGTGCGGTGTTATTAGAGGCAGTTGTATTGTTGCGCAAAGCCCCTTTTCCGATACCAATATTGCCCCCTCCACTTGTGAGCGAGGTAAGGGCAGAGTCTCCGATGGCGATGTTATTTGTGCCACCCAAGGCAGAAGCCAAAGTCCGTCTTCCGATAGCCACATTGTAGCTGCCCGAAGTTACCGAATATAAAGCACTATCTCCTACGGCTACATTTCCTTTTGCGGTACTTGCAATCACTTGAGGACCACTGTATGCGCCAAGATAAGTATTGCTATAACCCGTAGTGGTATAAACCCCAGCACTGTTGCCGAGATTGGTATTATTTGCGCCAGTGGTGCCAAATAAACCTGCATTATTTCCCACATTTGTGTTAAAATAGCCTGTCGTATTGCTTTGTCCTGCTTGATTGCCTATATAGGTATTGCGATATCCCGTAGTATTGCTTCTACCTGCCCAGTCGCCAAAGAAGCTGTTTTCGCTGCCCGTAGTCGTAGAACGCCCTGCATCTTGTCCTACCATGGTGTTGAAAGAAGCCACAGTATTGGCATAGCCTGTGTTTTGCCCTACAAACACATTGCTTCCGCCCGAAGTGTTGCTATAGCCTGCGCCTTGTCCAAGGAAAGCATTTGCCGCACCTGTTGTATTGCTGTAGCCTGAGCCACTTCCGACAAAAGCATTATTTGCCCCTGTGGTAGTCAAATAGCCTGATTTTGCCCCTAAGAAAGTATTGTCATTGGCAGTAGTTTGGTTGTATCCTGCCGAGTCGCCTACGATAACGGTCCGTGCGCCTGTGGTATTGAGATAGCCTGTGTAACGCCCCAAGAAGGTATTGGAATAGCCTGTGGTGTTGGCATAACCTGAAAAATACCCTATCATCACATTCCCATCAGCCGTAGAACTTGCACCTGCGGAAGAACCCAAATGAATGTTATTGCTACCTGTAGCAAACACACCCGCAGAATTGCCGATATTTATATTGTAGCCGCCAATTGTATTGAACTCTCCTGCTTCCCACCCGATGTTGACATTGCTGCCGCCTGTGGTAAGCCCTCCTCCAGCAAGCCTGCCCACCGAAATATTGGCTGTGCCTGTGGTAGAGCCGCCCGCAGAGTGTCCTAATGCTACATTTCTGTCACCTGTAGTAGTCGTATATCCAGCACTATTTCCCGAAAATACGTTAAAATATCCCGTAGTATTGCCATATCCAGCAGAATTTCCCGAGAATACATTGTCGTATCCCGTAGTGTTGGTAAAACCTGTTTGATAGCCCGAAAACACATTGTTGTTTCCGCCATTACTGTTGTAGCCAGATTGGTAGCCCGCAAAAGTATTGTAAGAGCCTGCACCATTGAGATAGCCTGCGCCAGCCCCAGAGAAGGTGTTATAGCTACCCGTTGAATTGAATTCTCCAGCTACGGAGCCAATAAAGGTGTTTTGCTGCCCTGTGTTGTTAAATGTGCCAGTGAATTTCCCTACAAAAGTATTATCCCCTCCTGTAGTGGTAGCATAGCCTGTTTCATCTCCCAAAAAGGTATTGCCAGAGCCTGTGGCAGAATAGCCCGAATACGCGCCTATATAGTTGTTATAGAAGCCCGTAGTATTGCTATAGCCGCTGTTAAAGCCTATATAGTTGTTGTATGCGCCTGTTGTGTTGGAATAGCCCGCGCCAGCACCCATAAATGAATTGTAAAACCCGCTTGTATTTTTGCGCCCTGCATTGTAGCCGTAGAAGGCATTATCTATGCCTGTGGCGTTCAAATAGCCGCTTTTTGCTCCTACAAAGGTATTGCGGGTATTGCCTGTCGAAGCCGATGAGCCATATCCTGCGGAGTCGCCCACAGCTACGTTGTAATTTGAGGTATTCCCTGCTGTATAAGCAATATAATACCCTGCGGCTGTGCCTACGGTTACGTTTCCCGTATTGTCTCTCATCCAGTAGTTGGAGCTACTCCCAATAGCAACATTGCGGTTGGCAGCCGTTACGAACCAGCCTGTATAAGCCCCTAAGCCCACATTGTCGCTTCCTGTGAAAGGGTTGGCAAAGGCAGCGTACCCAGCGACTAAATTGTAGTTAGGGGTGCCACTTGCGCCAGACATGGCAAAGGTTCCAAAAGCAGAGTTTCCTATCCCTGTATTTCCGCCCGAACCCGCGCTTTGACCTACATAAGTGAAGCCTGCGCCAGTTGTACCTGAGCCTACCCCTGCGTTATACTGCGCAGATGCGCTTCCTATCATTGCGCCGACGGCAATGAGGGTTAATAATATTTGTTTCATAATTGTTGTAAAATGAAGATAAGTAAATGAAAAATGAAAAGTTGAAAGTTATAAGTTGAGAGTTGAAAGTTAATATAAGTTTATCATAATCAATAAGATATATCAAAAATATATGTTTAGATTATTTCTCACTCATACTTAAGAAATGAAAAATGAGTGTTCACTGTTCTTTGC
>JAYUZN010000437.1:0-10372 GCA_043751755.1 Bacteroidota bacterium
ACTTTGAAGAGCTGCAAACCGCCTCTTTGATTTCCTACAATAAAAACAGGCTTGCCCGAAGTGTCTATCACCGCCGCAGTTGGGGCAGAAAATGAGCCAAAATCGAAGTCAAACAGATGTCCTACGTAGGTAAAAGTGTCACTAAGGACGGTAGAAATATCGGTATAAATTCGGATATTTCCATAAATTGTGCCTGTAAGCAAATCTATGTCCCCATCTTGGTCGTAATCGTATAATATAGGCTTGCTATTTCCCGAAGAAAAGTTGCCACCTGTTGTGTTATTTACTTTAATATTCCCCCATCTTGTCGTTACAGAATCAAAAGTTGCCACTTGTGGACTGCCATTATTTTTGTAATAGGCAAAATAACCACTTGCATCTCCGATAAACAAATCCAAATCATTGTCATTGTCAATGTCATACAAAGTCGGCGCACTGTTGTCGAGCCAAGCCCCTGTAATATTGGCAAAAGTACTCGTTACAAACTGAAAATTGGCATTTCCGCCCGCAGGTGCATCATTGCGGAAATAATAAATATTGCCCAAAGCACTCCCCAGCAGCAAATCCTCGTCTCCGTCTGCGTCCAAGTCGCCCACAGCAGGTACAATTCGTTTCATCAGGCTGTCATTTGCAGGAATATAGGGCAGATAATTATTGGTATCTAAGCGAAAAACCACCAAACTATCCGTACCAATATTCTCAAACAAAGCCAATTTGGAGTGAAATTGGACATCTATTGGCGAAAAATAGCCATAATTTCCGACCAACAAATCTAATTTTCCATCTTGATTATAGTCAAAATAAGTGGGAGTAGCGGCTGTGCCAAATTCCATTGTATTGTCTTGAATGAAACCGCGCCCCAGAAAGTTGAAATTCGGATAGTCATTCTGCCCCAAATTTTTGTATAAGCCCACAGCACTGTAGTTTTCGGCAATATCCCTTGCATTGGGCGCGTAAATCAAGTCTTTGATACTGTCGCCGTCCACGTCCCAATAAAAGTTGGCAGGAAAAATAAATTCATCAATCGGCACATTGCTTTGCGGATAATGGTTTTGCACAGAATCAATATAAGCATAGGTCGCAATCCCAGCATTGTTGATGACCGCATACACATATGTACAACTAATATCTCCAATAAGCAAATCGGTAAGGTTATTTTGGTTCAAATCCAACGCTAAAATCGTAGAGCCAGCATCTCGAGTTGGCTCAGGCAGAGAATCCTTGCGCAGATTGGGGTGAAAGCCATTTAAGGGGCAGTTGAGGGTGTCATGCATATGTGCAGAGCAGTCAAAAGCGCCTTCATAAAAATGTCCCCAACAATAGGTATCTAACTTTAACACAAGGGTATCGCAACGTTGAAAACTGTCCATCGCCAGATTTTTGTGCAATTCTATATAATTTGACGCATTTCCAAAGGTCAAAAAATCCATATCTCCGTCTTGGTCCACATCATAAATGCCTGGATAATCTATCAAAGCCGAATACAAAGCTCCTGTAAAGCTGGTATAAGCCGAATTTACGCCTGCTGCATAGCGCGGAACATAGATAAAACTATCCCCTAAAATCTCCTCATGGTCATAGACTATAACATTGCTGGTGGGCGTTCCACAAAAAATGTCATTGTCGCCGTCGCAGTCATAATCCACAAATTCTGCCCAACCTGCGCAATGACAGCTATCAAACAGGGGTTTATATTGAGGGGCATACCTATAATTTTTTTGCCCAACTTCGGTAGAAACATTGAGATAAGGCGTAAAAGTCCTATCTACCCTATCAAACAGCACAAAATCTGCCTTGCCGTCTCCATTCAAATCGGTTTGCCCAAATTGCGGGGCATTCATCGCCCCCGACCAAGCACTATACAAGGTATCCCCATTTACCACAACCGGAATATCATTTGCTAATTGGATATTTTGGGCAAAAAGTAGCCCCAAAGTGCAGGAAAAAAAGCCGAGAAAAGTACTTATTTTTTTCATGAAAAAAGAAATTAGTGTCTTAGACTTCAAAGGTAGGGCTTTTTGGGGAGAAAAAGAAAAAAAGGGAATTACTTTCAGGCAGATTTCGCAGGTAAAAAACGAAAATCAAATAACTTGCTATTGTTCTCACCGCTAAGGCACGAAGAAACACGAAGAGGTATGATAAAAGAAGACAACTAAGCTACACTTTTTCTTTCTTAGTTTCCTTCGTGCCTTAGGGATAAATTATGATTTTATCCTTTTGGTGTTCCTAAGCTTTAACTTAGAGGAGCGAAAATCCCCCTTTTTTCCCTAACCTCTACTTTGTATAACTCGGAATCAAGCCCCGAATCCCCATATCTGTTACTGTTTCTCCTGCCGCAGGCTCAAAAAACCCATCGGCATTTACCTCTTGCCACTCAAAACTTTTGTTATTAGAAAGAGAAATCGTTACGATAACATCTTGCGTTTCATTGCCTGTGATGGTCAGTTTGTTGGCAAATGCGCCTGTAACCACGCAAGAACCTGCTGGAATCGGCGAGGTAGAAGCAATAGGATTTACGACTGTTGTCGTAGGTGCATTGCCTTGTTGTGTACTGGCAGAGGGCAAATACGGAGGCGTTGCTGGGATTTCAAATGCCCAAAAACCTTGTAATTTGTCATCATTGACGGTTACAGTTTGGGTTTTTACTTGAAATGAGCGAATATAGGTGTTGAACCCCACAAAAGAGGCAAGCGTTCCTGTAAAATAAAAGGGGCTTGTTGGAAAACTGGGATGCACATACTTAAACCGAATATCGCCATTTTCGTAGGCAAGCGAAACCCGCAAGTATTCGTAATCGCCTGCTTTGACTTCTGACAAAGGGATTGTATAGAAAACGTCTCCGTCTGCTACCTTTTTCAAAGAATCAAAATCAATGGCATCACTGCCGCCAAGGGTGTTTTGTTTGCCTACATACACGACTTCGCCGCCGCCAAATGGCGTGTACATGGTAGGAGTCATCTCTATGTAATGCGCTGCAATGCTATTTACTTTGGGTGTTTGAGCGGCATTTCCTGTGGGAATTGCTGCGGGCTGCCCCAAATTATTCAGGCGAACTTGCGTGGAATCGAATTTGATTTTGAAAATCAAATTGTGCGAAGTTGGCGTAGGCTTTATGGGGTCGCCACAGCCCCAAACAGTTGCAAGCGCGAGTAGCAGAAACAAAGAATAAAATTTCATTTATGGAAATGTGAATAGGTTGTGAAAGAATTAGTCTTTTTTGTTAGCTAACTTATGTTTCAATTCTTCAATCAAAGCGGCTTGTTGGGCTAACATCTTTTCCTTTTCCTCAATGGTTTTTTCCTTTTCCTCAATGGTCTTTTCGTTTTCCTCAATGGTCTTTTCGTTTTCTTCAATGGTCTTTGCTTTTTCGTCCAATTGCTTTACGGCTTCTTCAATTATCTCATCTTTTTCGCGCAGCAAATTAGCTATTGTATTTTCGATTTCATCTTCAAAGTCCATGTTTTTGCGTACCTGCTCATCGGCTACGGCTCGAACAAGGCGATTGAGGATTTTATGAATGAGTTGGTCATCTATTTTGCCTATATAATCTAACTTATGCCTATCATCTGTTTTGTATTTAGGGCTAAAAATCATTAATACCTTTTCTACTTTGGTTTGCAAAATATTGGACAAAGTGGGAATTTGAATGGTATAACTTGTATGATTTAACAATTCGACAAAAGGCTCTTTGGGCAGGTTTGAGAGGATTGCACCCGTAACGACATCAGAAATCTGCGGAGTGGATTTGAAAACGGGAGGATAGCCTTTTTCGAGATTGAAGCCCAAAAAATAGATGGTAATGATGTTCAACGGAACATTCATATCCCCTTTTTTTTCGTGTTGAATGGTGTCTGTTTTTTGGTAATTTTCGCCCAAATACCTGCGAAAACGCATAATATCAAAGAGTTTTTTCGCTTTTTGCAGTTCTATCAAGACTTTTTTATACTGATTGTCTTGCGTTTTGATGACAGCTTTGAAGTCTAAGCGAAAAATGGTGAGTACATGGCTGTCTATTTCCGCCGTAGTCTCTTGCGGCTGGACACTGATGCTCACAATTTCCTGCCCAATGATAGTAGATAGCAATTCTTTGGCTATGTCTATATCTTCGAGGAGGTATTTGAAAACGCTGTCGTATATGGGATTGGCTATTATCATCTTTTTTTTGGGTAAAGATAGGAAAAATAAGCCATAAGTACAAGTGAGAAATAAGCTAAACATATATTTCCGATATACCTTATTGATTATGAAAAACTTATATCAACTTTCAACTCTCAACTTATACCTTTCAACTATTCTTTCAATATCTTTTTTCTAAATGTTTTCCCTTCGACTTCTACCAAGAGCAAATAAACGCCCTTCGCAAGTTTTTCGGTGTTTATAACGCAGGTAGAGCTAACATGTTGTTGGAAAATGACATTTTGCCCAAAAGAATTGAACAAGGCTACGCCATATTCGCTGTGCGGAATGAGCCAATCTATAGCAAAACTATCCGTAAATGGGGTAGGGGAGAGGCGGAAAGGCAGTTGGTCGGTAGGGCTGTAAGGGGTAGCAACGGCATGAGAATTGAAGAGCCATTTGTAGGCTTCGGGAAATTCTCTTCGCCAAAACCACTCACTATGCTGTCCGTCTGTTTTTTCTACCATTTTCACATCTTGGGCAGAAAAGCCATTTTTGAGCAAGGTCTCATACATCTTTTGCATGTCTTTTGCGACAGAGCCATTGCCTTCGGGCGTGCCGCAAAGAAGGTATATTTTCATGGGAAATTGATGCCCTGTTTTTTCGATTTGTTTGTATGCCTCTTCCGAAAACCAAAATGACGGCGAAAAAACGAACAATTTGCTAAACACATCTTGATACTGTATTCCGCCATACATCGAAATCAAGCCGCCCATAGAGCTGCCGCCAAGGGCTGTATTTTTTCGGTCTTTTTTGGTACGAAATACAGAATCTATATGCGGCTTCAAGGTTTTGACGATAAATTCCATATAAGCCGCTCCTTCTCCGCCGCCATGCGTAGGGTGTTTCCAAGGCGAGTATTCATTCAGCCTATCTACTCCGCCATTGTCTATGCCAATAACGATAACGCTAGGGTCGCCTCCTGCAAAGAGACTTTCCATCGTATCATCTATGCCCCATTCGCCCGAAAAAGCGAGGGTATTGTCAAAAAGATTTTGTCCATCTTGCAAATAAATGACGGGATAACGCCGTTTGCTCAAAAAATAATCGGGCGGCAGATACGCCCAAACTCTGCGAGTACGATGAAGTTGAGGCATAGAATAGGCTCCATTTAAGACCTGTACATGCCCCACAGTATGGCGGTTAGGTTCATTCATATTGTCCCAATTGGCGATGGTGTGTGTGGTAATGGCTTGATTGTGGATAATTAGGGTACGATTTGGGCGAAAATTGCCTAACGAATCTGTTTCTGTTTGTTCCCATTTCCCTTGGGTAAATTTGTATTCTACTTTTTCTCCTTCTGTGAGGCTGTCTATTTCAAGGGAAAAAGAGCCATCTCTCTGTTTTTGCATACGATAATCTGCTCGCCCAGGATGCCAGCCATTGAAATTCCCTGCCACATAGATTTGTGTGGAAGTCGCCTGTGAAGGAGGCAAATCTTTTTTCGCAATAGAAAGCGTAATTTTGGCAGATTGAGCGAATAAAGTGGCGGTCATACTTAGACAAAATATGAGTAAACGGTTAGCAATCATCAATTAGCAGTCGTCTTGGGAGTGGAAACAGTGTTTATAGAAAACAATATTAGGGCTTTTTTTTGATATGTGGAGAAAAATAGCGAAAATCTGCATAAAAATGTGTTATCTTTGTCTCGCAGATTTGCGCAGATAAAAAGCAGATTGCGCAGATGTTGGACTTTTAATGCTTAATTTTCATTTGCTAACTCCTTGCGTTCTTTGCGATAATTGAAACGAATACATCTGCGAAATCTGCTTCCATCTGCGTTTATCTGCGTGAAATCAACTCTACATGAAAATAGGACTTTTTTTTGGCTCATTCAATCCCATACATCAAGGGCATCTCATCATTGCAGAATCTGCCTTAGATGACGTGAAATTAGACCGAGTTTGGTTTGTGGTTTCGCCGCAAAATCCCTTCAAGGAAAAGAAAAATCTCTTGTCCGAATATGAGCGTTTGCGCTTGGTGGAAATGGCAATAGAGGGAAATCACCGCCTTTATGCTTCAAATGTGGAGTTTCGGCTGCCGCAACCTTCGTTTACGATTGACACGCTTACCCATTTATTTGATGCGTACAAATCTTATACTTTTTCGTTGATAATGGGCGAAGATAATTTGCTTCAACTCAAAAAATGGAAAAATGCGGAAGCGATTTTAAATAATTATCAGATTTATGTCTATCCGCGCACAGGCTCTGCCATAGATTCGGACTTGAAAACGCACCCAAATGTGCATTATTTTGAAGCTCCTATGTTGGATATTTCGGCTACTTTGATTCGGCATCGGCTCAAAGAAAAGAAATCTATAAAGTATCTGATGCCAGAAAAGGTGGAGGAGTTTATTGTAAATAAGGGGCTGTATATATGAATTATACTATAAGGTTGGTGGCTGTGTTTTATCGATTTCATAATGGGCAATAAGCATGTTTTTAATGTCTTCAAACAATTTACCCTTGGGGTTATAAGGGATTGTCTTTGTTAATCAACAAGTACGCGCTATTTTTCGTGTCATAAAAATGAAAAAATCTTTCCAGTGAGAAAAAAAATTCCATAACCTGTCTATATATTCTAAAACGCTTTGTATTTATATTTGCTTCGCCTATAGAATTACTACCCTTAAACCCGAAAGAGCTATAAGGGTTTTTCTGGTACAAATCTATCATAATGTCCACACAAGTGCGAATGACACGAGCGGGGTCATGGTATCCTGTTAATAACTCATACTTTTTAGGGTTATTCCTATCTTTTCTAAGGTGAAACTTAATCGCAAAAAAACTATATCCATATTCCTCAACTACCACGATATATTTGCGATGATGCTTATCCTTGAAAGTATATAAATGCTCCTTTTCCCATGGCTCGCCCAGCATTTCGCCTGACTTGTGGTTTCTGTACTGAAATTCGTAGGCTTCTGCAAACATAATTACATCAAATACTGATAAGCTTTATTTCTATTTTTCCAAAGTTCTTCTTCTGAAGCAGCCTGAAATGGGGCAGTATTTATATTATTGGGAAAATTCATAGATTGTAAAATATTCCCAAGTTGATGATGTGCTGTTATAATTGCAGCGATGATTTTGCCCAAATCACCCATAAGCCCATTTAAGAAAAAAGGGTATTTAATGTTTTGTTGAAAATCATTGCCCATTTTCGTCAAAATTTCAATGTCTTTATCAATCGTGTCATATTGATTGCGTAATTGCACATATTTATCTTTATTCAGTTCTATTTTCACATTATCAAAACGAATTCTCGGCACAAAAAACCAAAGCAATATTTTAAACGTTATGCGAGTTACTATAAATAGCAGAAAGAGGGCTAAACCCGCTAAAGTAAGTAGCCAAAAAACTTTTAAAATACGGGAAGCTATGCGTTTTTGCTTAATCCCATATGTACGCAAGGAATCTATCCATGAAATAATATCATGAACAATGTCATATTGTTGTGGAATATCAGAAATAAGATGGGCAGACATAAGACGTGGAATGAGGTTATTTGTCAATTATACTGCAAAGGACACAAAATATTGCATCATTACCAAATAATATTTTTACATTTGCATAAATAAGTAGTACCGACTAAATAAACAAGGTTAAGATATTGGTTGTGTTGCTGGTGCAAGCGTCCGCTCAATGTAGTCAGTTAAGATTTCGGATAATTTAAGAATGAGGTTTTATGACGAGAAAATTTACAAATTTGAGGCAAATTTGCCGTTTTAACTCAATTTTGGACGACCTGTAGCTTAGGCTTTAGCCGGAGAATCCTCAATTTGCCCATTTTTGTTTAACGCAAGCTAAAGCATGTGCTACACATACCACAAATTTATCTACTCCCATTTCATTCATTTTCTAAACTGACTACATTGAGCAAACGCTTGCGGCAGCTATTCCGATAATTTAACCCCGTTTATTTTATACGTACCACTTAATATTGGGTAATAAGTCATAAATAACAGACAAGCGTTGAAATGCAGATGTTGTTAGTGTCCCAGCCGACAAAGCCCTCCACCTTTCATGGAGAGCGTATGTGCAAGAAGAAAAGAAATCCGTTTTATTTTACACGTTTGATTTCGAAAATATCATTTGGGTCGAAAGTTGCGCCTTTGACATCAGCTGTGGCTACGAGCGAAAAAGACGATTTTTCGTTAGAGGCAAACTGTGCCATTTTGCCTAAGCCGCCTAACATGCCGCCTTTGCCTGCGAGGTCTTCGTTGCTGGATTTTGAATAGGTAAACGCCAATTCAAAAGGCAATGATTTGGTTTCACCGCTTTTCATTTCAAAACCTGGAAGTTTTACCTTGCCGATGGAAAATGTTTTTTCGGTTTTGTCGTCTCCACGTCCTTCTGTCCAGTCTTCTTTGAGTTCTATTTCTACATACTCCAATACTTGGTCGCTTTTAGCGGTGAGGTTTACAGTCCCTTTGATATTGCCTTCTTCTGTTTTGAAGGTTGCAGGAGCTTCGATTTTTACCGTTATCGTTCCTATGCCGAAGAATTGCTTGATTTTGTTGAAAAATGACATAAATGCTTGTTTTAATTAATATGCTATTAAATAGCTCACAAAGGTAGCAAAAAAGGCTGTGTTTATAGCAAAAAACTAACATACTACATACAAACTACTAATTTTCTGAAAAAACTGCGCCTTATATCGCCAACATCTCCTCAATTATCTGATGGAAAATGCCTATTATTTGAGGGAGTAAGGATTAAATTAGCCCCAAAACGCTTATAAAAGAAAAATTGTCATTCCTTGCTAACTATTTTCCACTTCCCAGCCCCTTTCTCTATGTTCCAATTCAATTTTTACCTTAAACGTCTCCTTCAAATACTTGGCAAGGCTATCTGCGGCAAAAACGCTCCTATGCTGCCCGCCTGTACAACCAAAATTGATGCACAAACTATCAAAATCCCGCGCCAAATAATTTTCCACACTTATGGAAACAAGGGCATAAACATGTTTTAGAAAAGCAGGCATTTCCGTTTCCGTCAGCAAAAAGGTTTGCACAGGCGCATCTCGCCCAGTGAGTTCCTTGTAAGGCGCAAATCTGCCTGGATTGAGAATCCCTCGACAATCCAATACAAAGCCACCGCCATTGCTGCTTTTGTCTTGAGGAATCCCTTTTTTATAAGAAAAACTCTTGATTTTTACCACCAATTTATGCGCTTCTGTGGCGGTAATGGCTTGAAAATGCGTGCTTATTTTCTCATCAGTCAATTGATGCAGCACTTTTTCGAGTTCAGGTAAAGGAAGGGCAAGTTGATAATTATGCAAAAAACCTTTGAGCTGTTTGAGGGCAAAAGGAATGGCAGAAAGAAAGTAAGGGCGGCGTTCAAACAAGCCCCGAAAACCATAAGACCCCAAAGTTTGTAACATTCTGATGAGGATAAAACCTTCATATTTTTCATGAAAATCGGCTTTATCTAAACTGCCATTCAACAGCTCATTTGCTGTTTCAACATAAAAATCAAATAACGAATCTTTCCATTTTTGGGGCAGAGCAGCCCTTGCCTGCCACAACAAAGAAACCACATCATACTGCAAAGCTCCCTTCATTCCGCCCTGATAATCAATGAAATGTACGTTATTGTCTTTGACCAAAATATTTCTGCTTTGGAAATCCCGAAACATAAAAAACTGATTTTTTTCTGCGGAAAGAAAAGTCGAAAGTTTTTCAAAATCCTGAAAAAGATGGCTTCTATTATAGGTCAGAGGCAAAGTATAGACAAAATAAAAAAAGAAATAACGCAAATCATAGTCAATCGTAGCTTTGTCAAAAACAGGAAAATCAATACAATAGCTGTAATCCATGTTTTCATGCCCTTTTATTTGCATTTGCGCCAAATGTAACAAGGATTTTTTATACAATTCATAGACATTTTCCGTATATTTTTCCCGTTTCAATACCTCAAACAAGGCCTCTTTTCCTTCGTCCGATTGAAAATAAATATCTTTTTTTGTGCCAACATATAATAAAGTCGGCACAGGTAAATTCAGGGCTTGAAAATGTTGGGTTAAATAGATAAATGCCTCATTTTCTGCGAGATGCGTAGGATTATAAGTAGCCACACAGCTTTGATTTTGCCCCCAATGCAAGCGAAAATACTGGCGATTTCCTCCAGCTTGCGCAATGATTTCGATATGTTCGGGCAAAAAACCCTTCCATTGCACAAAAGTTTCTTGTA
>JAYUZN010000438.1:0-3510 GCA_043751755.1 Bacteroidota bacterium
CCTTTGAAAGGTGCGCAACCCTATATAGTTAAGCTTATAGGCGTTTTGCTAACTGTTCACTGCTAACTGATAGGGCTAACTACCCAATTTATACATAAATTGCCCGACCATTTTTGCCTTAATTCTATAAGTAGAATAAATTTTGACGCTGCTATTATTGGGCTTTGTATCCATGCGATAGCGCAATTTCAGATGCCTTGAACGCTGCAAAATGTCGTTGATTTCGGGGTTTTCAAAGGTTTTGGAATAGGTGCTTAACATAGGATGCTGCACATAGCCATCTACCAAAGTCCCTGCATTTAGCACAAAAGCATTTGCCATGTCCGCCACAAGATTCCAATTTTCGTCATAAAAAGTGGCATCAACCGTAGCTTGAAAAGGAAAACCGTTGTATAACAAGAGTTTTAAGGTTGCTTTTTTCACTCTTTCATAGTCCTGCGGCTTCACACTTGCCGAAAAATTGACATCAACCGTATCTTGTATGGCAAAGTTTTCTACAATTCCCTCCAAAGGCAATTCAAAATCCAAATAAGCGGCAACCATGCTGCTGTCAGTCGCAAAATTATTTCTCACCCCAGAAACGCCATTGTAATTCGCTGTTACCCGCGCATTGTAAGAAACTTGGTCAGGCAGCAAATTGATGATTTGTGGAATGTTACTGTTGTTTTTATCCATATAAAAAGAAGTAATTTCCATGCCTCCTACATTTGGCAAACGAGGACCCGACAAATATTGGGGTTGCGCCAACCAATCTGCATTAAAATTGACGGAAGTACCTTTTTTAGTATTGCTAAATTTAATATTTTTCATTTCTAACTTCGCATCTGCCCCAATAGAATTGAGTAAAGAAATGGTCATTTTAGGGTTTTCTACCTGCAATCTATCAATGTTGAATTTCTTGAACACCTCAAAAGCCTTCGTTCCTGTGTAGAAAAAAGTGTCTTTTCCAATATAACCCTCCACATAATTTGGCACCAAATCTACCAATCCAAAGAACAAAAACACGCTATCTTGTTGGTCAAAATCCACCAAAGCCCCCGAAGAAAGCAGGTCTATTTTAAAATGCTCTTGATAGGTGTTGAAGGTTGTGCCATTTTTGGACAAATCCAACGTTGCGCCCGCCAAAGAAGTTTCCTTCAAGGTCTGTGTAGGATTGCCGGGACTCGCAGGGGGGATTTTGCCCGCAGCACTTGGGTGTGTCCCTGTCATATCCGTAGCACTGAGCAATTCATAGAAAAAGCCCACCGTATCTTCCAAAGTGCTATACGCACTAATTTTGATTTTCCCTTCTTTCAAGCCAATTTTGGTCAATTGTACGCCTTGTTTGAACGAATAATCCACATTTCGGACACTGTCTATAACGGTTTGATTCGGGAAAGCTGCAATCGCCCTATGTGCCTTCAGATTTACGGCTTTTAGCGCAATTCTAATAAAGGCATTTGTATCAATAACCTCAAAATTGACCCCTGTAGTAGCCTTTTCGACCTGTGCTTGCAAGGCACTTTCCACTGTTTTGCCCGCCATATCATATAGTTTTGTATGGTTTGTATAGGCAGGAATTGGGGGAAAAGTATCATGAATAATGGTCGTGCCAAAGGTCGCATTTTTTACCCCAAAGCGAAAATACGTGATATTTACGGGCAGTTGATTGAAAATAGTAAGGCTCATATAGCCCGATTCTATTTCGGCATATTCAAAAAATTGGCTTGCATCTATGCTGATTAAATCCGAACCTACACTATCAATCGGCGGATACCAGCCCAATTGTCCATGCGAATTATACACGTCCTGCGCAATAGAGCCGTTCAATCCGCCCTGTGCAATCACTTGGCGAAGCATTTGTCCTAAGGTTATTTTTTGAGAAATCGTATCCGAATTGATGCTCAAAGTCCCCAAAGAAAGGGCTTGTTTGAGGCTCGTATCGGGAATATCGACCAACGCCGTAGGGCGCAGTTTGAACACAGTGTCGCGAAAGACAATGTTCATGGTATTGTCGCTATTGAGCGAGAGCAAGGAGTCGGGGGCAATGTCAAAAATGCCGACTTCGGACGTGGCTATCGGCGCAATTATATCTGCGTTCCAACTTAGCCCCTTGTTTGGGTCAAAGTTACAAGCTCCCACAGCGAGCAGCGCCATGAGTCCGAGCAAGAATAAATAGTATGCGTTTTTGTTCATATTGAAAATGAGAATTGAAAAATGGAAGCTATACATCTGCGAAATCCGCTTTCATCTGCGAAAATCTGCGTGAAATCCCCTTATTTTTTCGGTCCAATCACCGTTCCTTCAGGAAAAACAAAGCCAATTATTTTAAACTCTGTACGGCGGTTTTCTTGATGGTCTTCTTCACTACAAGGCACGCCATCTGCACACTTGTTGATGAGGAGTGTTTCGCCATAGCCTTTTGCTGCGAGACGCTCCCTTCTGATGCCTTTTGCTACCAAATATTTCAAGCAAGACTCCGCTCTTTTTTGCGAAAGACTCCGATTTGAAGTAGAATCGCCCCTACAATCCGTATGCGAACGCAATTCGACTTGCACAGTCGGGTTGTCAGACAAGACTTGAAACAGAAAATCTAATCGCTCTTTGCTCTCCTGCCGCAACTCCGCACTTCCCACATCATAGAGTACATTATCTAAACGAAAAGTTTGGTTGATACGTATCGAATCTAAGAGAATTGTGCCTGTAATTGTTTTGGCTTCATAATCGGGGTCTATAAAATTCTCGAACGAAAAGCCTGAAAGACAGAACTTTACCTCTCCATTTTTGCCACAATCTGTATTGATAATTGCCCGTTTATTCAAGTGATATTCCGATTCTGTACGGATTTCATATTTTTGAAAAGGCATTAAATAATAATATAACAATCCGACTTCGTCTGTATGCGTTTTCTCCTCCACGCCTGTATAAAGGTTTTTGATAGTAACAGGCAACAAAGTCAAAAACCTTTCCGCATCTTTGTTATACAAAGAACCTCTAAACAGGTACATATTAGATTTGACAAGCTCCACATCTAAATCTAAGGTAATGCCTCTGAGTTTTGCCATGTCAAAATCCATTTTCTTTGCCTCATAGCCTTCTTTTTTGAAAATGATTCTAAATAGGTCATTATCAGGCAAGTAAAAAGAGATTTCGCCCAACACATCAGAGCGATATTCATTGATAAGCGCCGTATCTTTTTTAATGCTGCAATTTACGCCTTCTAAAGGGCGTTTCGTATTTACTTCCCGAACCGTAAATTTTACTTGACTTTTGTTTTGTGCAAACAAAGTGGGCAGTATCATCAAAAAAAGGACAAAAAACGAGGATATATATTTCATAAATGTTATGTTAAGCAGTTTGAAAAAACGGCTTTATGAAACGATTTGGAAAACCGTTCAATTATAAAAAGAAGAATTAGAAAGTCTAAAACGCAAAATTAATGTATTTTTGCATTTTCACAACACTTATTTACAATTAAATAATGAATAGACATTTTTTGGGGCTTATTTTGCCATTAGCGACTTGTTTCAT
>JAYUZN010000439.1:0-5233 GCA_043751755.1 Bacteroidota bacterium
GACTTTTACGCCAATGTTGGCAAAATGACAAGCTATGCGTGAACCCATCACGCCTGAGCCAAGTACGGCTACTTTTTTGATGCTACGGTAGGTTGTAGCTGCTTGGGAAGGAATCGACATATTTTTTTGTAGTATGTTTTGGTTCGCACAGATTTTCGCAGATTTAACCGCAGATTTTCGCAGAATAGGAAAATCTGTGAAAATCTGCGTCCTTAATCTGCGGAAATCTGCGAGAGATGAAGTGTAGAAAATTCGAGTGCAAAGATAGAAAAATATTATGCAAGCATACAATTTTGAGTTTTTTTTTTTGAAAAAAGAGGCGAAAATAAAAAGTTGTTTGCGTAAATTACGCATTTTTCCCTACTGTAAAGAAAAAAGAGCTGAATTTTTCGGCTTTTGAGCCTAAAAAATCACAAAATTCGCAAAGAAAGCCCACGCAAAGGACACAAAGTGGGTAATTTTGAGTTATTCTTTTGCGTTCTTTGCGGTTCCTTTGCGAACTTTGCGGTAAAATGAGAGATATTTGTGGTAAAATGAGAGATATTTCCGTTTTGTCAGCTCCATTTTCTTTACAGCAGGAATTAGTAACTATTCCGGTACTTCGACAAAAAGTAGGGAAAAAATGGCTAAATTTAGTTTTTTTATGAAAAAAATATTTATCTCTGGTGCTTCGCGTGGCATAGGTTTGGCAATCGCAGGCATTTTTTACAAAGCAGGTTTTCAGACCATTATTTGTAGCAGAAATGCCGAAAAACTCGCACAAGCAAAGGCAGAAATGCCTGATTTACACACTTTTATCTGCGACATGTCGCACAAAGAATCCGTTAAAACCTTAGCATTTCAGCTCAATCAGCAGTTTGGGGCATTAGATTTTTTGGTCAATAATGTGGGTATGTTTGAAATGGGAAACATTCATCAAAGCTCGGAAGAGTTGTTTGAACAAATGATGCAAACCAATTTTAACAGCGCGTATTACCTCACAAAAAGCGTTTTGCCCTTGATGATAGCAGCAAAACAAGGCACGATTGTACATATTTGTAGCAGTTCCAGCCTTCATTTTTCGGAGAAAATGGGGGTTTATGCCATTTCCAAATACGCTTTATTAGGCTTTTCAAAGGCATTGCGAGAGGAGATGAAGGCGCATAATATACGGGTTATCAGCATTTTGCCCAGCTCTACGAAAACAGATTCTTGGGAAGGAATAGACATTCCCGAAAGTCGCTTTATTCCTGCCGAAGAAGTGGCAAAAGTGGTATTTGATGCCTGTAATATGAGCGAAAGGACGGTGTTAGAAGAGATTGTGATACGCCCGTTTTTGGGAGATATTTAGGCACGCAGATTTTCGCAGATGAAAACAGATGTCGCAGATGCAGTGCAAAAAATACGCTTGTAAGTAGTTGAAAGTTATAAGTTGAGAGTTGAAAGTTAATATAAGTTTATCATAATCAATAAGATATATCCAAAATATATGTTTAGATTATTTCTCGCTCGCACTTATCTGCGAAATCTGTTCAAATTTGCGTTCATTTGCGTGAAAATAAACAATATAAATGAACATTATTGTAACAGGAGCCAGCAAAGGCATAGGCTACGACACCGTTTTGGCACTCAGCCAAGATAAAAATAACCATATAATTGCCATTTCAAGAGACGAAGCAAAGCTATCAGCCTTGCAAACGGCATGTTTTGCCCAATTTCAAAACAAAATCACTTGTTTTTCGTGCGATATAACAAAGCTTACCCCTCAGCAAATAACGGAAATCCTCCTTCCTGTTGAAAAAATAGATATACTCATTAACAATGCAGGTTTGCTGATTCAAAAACCGTTTTTAGCCTTAGAACAAGCAGATTGGCAAGCTGTTTTTGAGGTAAATGTGTTTGCAATTGTACGGCTTACTCAAATGCTTTTTCCGTATCTCCAAAAAAGCAAAACCCCTCATATTGTGAATATTGGCAGCATGGGCGGCTTCCCTTATAGCCAAAAATTTGCAGGCTTATCGGCTTATAGCGCGAGCAAAGCTGCCCTTGCCAATCTTACCGAATGTTTGGCGGAAGAATGGGCAGAAGAAGGGATTAAATGCAATTGTTTGTGTTTGGGAGCTATCAATACAGACTTGTCAAAACAGGCTTTTCCAGATTATACGGCTCCCCTAAATAGCGAAGATATAGCCGTTTTCATTGCAGATTTCGCCCTACATGCCCACAAATATATGAACGGAAAAGTACTGCCTATTTCCTTGTCCACGCCCTAAGACTACATTACTTTAAAAGGTGCGCCCACCTACAAATAGACAGAGAAGTTGCGATTTACTATGACAACTTGTCATTGGCATATTATATGCAATTTAGATTTTGGTAATTACGCAGTTGCGAGCAGGCAGTCTGGGCTTTAATGGCTTTTGGAAGATAACGAACCATTTTCTGATAAACAAGGTGGCACACCTTTGAAAGATGCGCCACCTTGTTAAACAGAAAATCAATTATTCTTTTTCATTACCTGCACTCAACTATGCCGAAGTGTCCATTTTCAATTATCCATTTTATTAATGTTCTCATTTTTCAAAAAAAATAAAACATCTATGCAAGAAGAAACAGTCATTCAAACCCAAGAAGAGCCAGAAATCCTTGATAATCAAGGACTCGATACAGAAGTTGAAGCTCCTTTGGAGGAAAACGACAACATAGACTTAGCGGCTACTTTTGCGGACTTACAGGCAGAAAATGAGCGTCTTACTGCCGAATTATTAGACGCAAAAGAGCAAAATCTGCGCTTTCAAGCAGATTTCACCAATTTTCGCAGAAGAAAAGACAAAGAAACGGCAGAAACCATTTCTTTTGCCAATGAAGGACTCATCAAACAAATTCTGCCTATCTTAGATGACTTTGAGCGTACCTTGTCTGCCATCGAAAAAACTGACAATTTGACAGCTATAAAAGACGGAATTGGCATGGTAGCCAAAAATATGTCTCATATCTTGGGCAAAATTGGCGTTTCTGTGATAGAAGCAAAGGGGCAAACCTTTGATTCTCAATTACATGAAGCCATTACGAGTATTCCTGTAGAAGACGAAGCGCAAAAAGGCTTGGTTTTTGACGAAATGGAAAAAGGCTACAAACTCAAAGAAAAAGTGATTCGTTTCTCGAAAGTAGTGGTAACAGAATAAGTTGAAAGTGGATAGTTTATAGTTAAAAGTGAAAAATAACACACTTTTTAACATAGAATGATCCTTTACCAACTTCAACTTTCCATTCTCAACTTTCCATTCTCAACTTTCAACTAAATTTTTATGGCAAAAAGAGATTACTACGAAGTCTTAGGCGTGGCAAAAACGGCTTCTCCCGAAGAAATCAAAAAAGCATATAAGAAAATGGCGATGAAGTTTCACCCCGACCAAAATGCGGGTGATGCTACGGCTGAAGCTAAATTTAAAGAGGCTGCGGAGGCTTACGAAGTCTTGAGCGACCCTCAAAAACGGGCGGGCTATGACCGTTTTGGACATAATGCGCCCGGCGGATTTAGTGGTGGGCAAAATGTGAACATGGAAGACATTTTCGCAAACTTTGGCGATATTTTTGGCGATGTTTTTGGCGGAGGCGGACGCAGAGGCGGACAACGTAAGCGCACAGGGCAGCGTGGAAGCGATTTGCGCATAGAGTTGAAAATGGAGCTTGATGAGATTTTTAGCGGAAAAGAGAAAAAAATAAAACTCAATCGCTATCAAGCCTGTAGCCCTTGCGGGGCAAGTGGTGCAGAGGCGGGAAGCGCGTTTCGGACTTGTCCGAGTTGCAATGGCGCAGGGGAAATTCGGCAAGTAGCAGGCGGCGGATTTTTTCAGCAAATAATGGTACAAGAATGTCCTACCTGTCAAGGTACGGGCAAATTGATAGAAAAAAGTTGTAAGGTCTGCGAAGGCAAAGGGCGCACGATGGAGGAGGAACAACTTTCGGTCAAAATTCCTGCGGGGGTGCAAGACGGCATGTCCTTGTCCTTGCGCAACAAAGGTCATGCAGGCTTGCGCGGCGGCGATACAGGCGATTTGATTATTCAGATTTCGGAAAAGCCGAGCAATGTCTTTGAAAGAGATGGCGATAATTTGATTCATTCCATGTTTATCACTTTTCCGGATGCGGCACTTGGTACCAAAATAGAAGTGCCTACGATTGACGGCGGCAAAGCCCGTTTTGAATTGAAAGCAGGTACTTTGCCCGGAAAAGTGGTGCGTTTGCGCGGAAAAGGTATGCCAAATATAAATGGCTATGGCATGGGCGATTTGTTAGTGCATATAAATGTGTGGATTCCGCAAGAATTGACGAGTGCCGAAAGGGAAATTTTGATTAAAGTAAAAGATAATGCCCATTTTCAGCCTACCCCGAGGCAGGAAGATAAGGGATTTTTTGCGAGAATGAAGGAGTTTTTTGCCTCTTAGGAATGAAAATAAAGGGTTCTTCAAAAGTTATTATAAGAGGTTTGTAACAGCCCGCAATAACTTTTGAAGAACCCATAAAATATTGTAATTTTGCGCCCGTTAATAGGGAAATTATTTTCTCCACATCTTTCCAATTTATGAAAAAAATCGTATTCACGTTCCTTGTTTTGGCAGGGACATTTTCATCTCTTATGGCACAAAAAGAACTTGCAGACGTATTAGTAACAACCGATGAGGGCAAGATTTATCTTCGCCTTTTTGACGATACGCCGCTTCACAAAGCCAATTTCATCAAACTTGCCACAGAAGGCTTTTATGAAGGGGTTGCTTTTCACCGCATTATTCCAAATTTCATGATTCAAGGCGGAAATCCTGCCTATCGCCGCCCAACTGCAGCTCCCACAGATGGTCCGGGTTATATGTTAAATGCCGAAATTTCTCCTAATCATGTCCATGTGAAAGGTATGTTAGCCGCAGCCCGTACAGGCGACCAAGTGAACCCTGAGCGCAAATCTTCAGGCTCTCAATTTTACATTGTTACAGGCAATCCGGTTACAAATGAGGCACTTACCCAAAATGAAACGCAAATAGCCAATGTTATTATGCAAGGCGCGGCAGGAAAATTACAGGCATCTTTTAGAGATGTTCCTGAAAACAATGCCATGATTCTCAAGTATCAAACTGCCGTTCAGAGCAAAGACACCGCAACGGCTCGTACAACCATGAACGAATTGAACGCCAAATTTACGGCTTATGTGCAAGCGCAAACGCCCAATATGCCTACCTTCAAATACACGCAAGAACAG
>JAYUZN010000440.1:0-2438 GCA_043751755.1 Bacteroidota bacterium
GAGGGGCGCGGAGCGTGGATTCTGTGGGCGGCGCGCTGCTCTGCCTTGTGCGGCTGGGGATACGTTTAGCTTGACGGGCTATATTTATCTCATACAACGCTGATATTGACGCATTAGCCCTTGAGTATCAGCCTTTGAGCGTTGGAATAAGGGCTATTGTCGGCAATATTTTTGTTGTCGGATTTTTTTCCATATTTCATCTTTGGTTCAAATAAGGTAAATTTAGCATTTAGCTTTTCGGAAATTGGGTAATTTGAAATAAATAATTCCTCTCCTTTTTGATTTGAAGTAGCTGTTATATTTCTCATGCCATACATCAAACTCCAAGTATTTATTTCCGCAAAGCTAAATAATTCTCGGATATAAGGACTGTTATCATAAGTTATTAACCATTTATGATTGCAGTTTTTGAGATTTTGGGCAAACCTTTCATGGTCAAATGTCTTATGAAGTTTCCCGCGCTTGCCATAAAGTGCAGATTTTGTAGCACTATAATACGGGGGGTCTAAAAAAATAAATACATTTTCCCCAAAAGATTTCAACACCTCTTCATAATCGGTATTCGTAATAGGTGTATCATTTAACACTTTGGAAAAAGGCATTAGCCGTTCAATACTTGATAAGGTAAATCTGCCGTTGTATGCTTGTTCCGAAAAACCTCCTGCCTCTGTTGTTCCCGAAAAAGTAATTCGATTAAAGATAAAGAAAGCACTTGCTTTTTCTATATCTGTAAAAGCATCCATATTCGCTATCAAGAATTTATGCAAATCCTTTCCAATTTCGTATTCTTGTTTCCATTTATATACTTGATATACAACACTTTCAATATCTTTTTGAGCCATTTCCCAAAACTTATACAACTCAAAATACAAATCATTTACCCAAAACTTCCTTTGTGGATATTTTTGTTTAAGGTACAAAAATACGGAGCCGCCTCCCAAAAAAGGTTCTCTATATTCCTCAAAATAAGGAACTAATGAAGCAATTTTTTCAACTGCTCTGCTTTTTCCGCCAGGGTATCGTAATGGACTTTTTATCATTTTGCATATTCAATTATGACCGCAAAGTTATTATTATTTGCCTCAATAAACAAATTCTTGACTAACAAAATTTGTGTTTCGCTAAATTTATTCTTTTTTGAGAACGCATTTATGAGTTTTTGAGACTGTGTAGAATTAATACTGCCTACCAATTTCGTAGAAGTTAGTTTCAAAATAGGCAAGCTCTCATATTTTTTCTTGCCAATCTTAGCAGTAGCAAAATTACAATATAACATCAATTTTAACAATCCATCTTTTATATCGCTTTTGCTTGGCAATAGTGCATTCTTGCTATGTTTTCCCTCTATCAAATATAATTCTTTTTCGTACTCCTCAACCTCATCAACTGTCAAATAATACTCCCCTCCCAAATGATTGGTTATGGTAAGTTTAGCCTTTGTTGCAGTACTCAATGCTTCTTTAGGTTGTATCGTAACAACTTCTCTCGCTTGCGCCTGTTCCGCTTTTTCTCTCGAAAATTGTTTAAATTTATCCATATCTTTGCTAATTTTCTTTCGTAAATTATCAATTCCTTTTGAATTATGTAACTTTACGCCCGTTTCTTTTTCTATTTTTGCATAACTTATTTTCACTTTTGCTAAAAAAGCGTCTATATTTTTCAATTCTACCAGATTCCAGTGCAAGGCAGAACTATGAAAATTGCGTATTTCTTTAATTTTGCTAATAACATAACTATTGTTAAATTGTTGATTCGTAATTTTTTCTCCTGCTTTATCCGCTTTGTCATAATACGCAAAAATTACAAAAACATCTAATAAAGACATTAAAGAAACGGTATCCCATTGTATATAATCCCTATCGCCCGCTTGACCTTCATCTTTTACAACAGGAATTATTGTTATCTTTTTGCTAATTCCCAACGTATTATATACTCTTTCATACGGATAAGAGCGGGTTCGCTTAGGTGAAACCCATTTTGAAATAGCAAAACTCGTTTTATTATGATTTAACAAACAAGCGGTTGGTGCATCATTTATATCAAAATCAACCAATTCAAAACTTTTCAGCGTTTCGTTTAGGAATGGTTCGTATCGTATTTTTTCAATTGTAGCTATTATTTCCATTTTGCAAAGTTACGAATTTATTTTTATTACCCAGTAGCCCTATGTATTTTTATCGCTATTTTTTGTCTCCCATTTCCGACAACGAAAATATTGCCTGCCGTAGCCGTTTCGAGCATGGGTTTCGTGCGTAGGTAAACGGCTATGGTCGGCAATATAAATGTTAGTAGCCTTATTTATTTTTCATAAAAAGAGTTACTTCCGTTTTATCAGCCACACTTTCCGTTTTATCCGTTTTCAACGCAGATTTCAAGTAAATATGTTAGCAGATTTATTTATTTTTCATAAAAAGTGCTGCTTCCGTATTTATCCGCCA
>JAYUZN010000441.1:0-6231 GCA_043751755.1 Bacteroidota bacterium
AGACATTGAAGGTAATAGACCCGCCCGGAATTAGCTATCATTTTGAAGTAGAGGGAAAATGGACAAGTGGGCATAATGAAATTGATAGGCAGAGTAAAATTACTTTTACCCCATTGGCTGATACAGAATTTCGCAGGTTGATGCCAGAGGAATCTGATTATCGAGTGGATAGCATGGAAATTTATGTTTTGCCGCCTGAATTCAAGCCTCCACAGTTTATTGCCAAAATTGGCTTTGATATTCATAAGCCTCAACAGGCAATAGACATTCACTTGCCTGAAGCCTGTTTTGCGTATGGCTCTGGTACACAAGTTCATATACAAATTGGAGAGCTGTATCGCACAAGCGGGCAAGGGGAATTGGTGCATGAGTATTTTCGCTGCACTTTGTATGAAAGACTAATGGTTTTTACGATAAAATAACCCTTATTGCCATTTATCAAATGGCAGCTACTATGCAAAGCAGCCTTTTCCCCCCTTTTTACGTTTTATTTTTCATACAGATACTTTTTTTTTCAAAAGAGAATCTGTTACTTTGCACAACATTTTCAAATACAATTTTACGAATTTATTTTTAGTATGAAAAAGCATTTACTTGGCGTATTGGCAATGGCACTTAGCCTGTCTTCTTTTGCACAATACTGGGACGTTGTAGAACAAGCCACAAATCTGGAAGCAAGTCGTGGTATTCAAACCATTAGCGTAGTAGATACAGCTATCGTATGGGCAGATGCGTATGATGGCTCTGGCGGCGGCGCAAAAGTTACGGATTTTATCGTTACCTTAGACGGGGGCTTAAATTGGGCACAGAGTACGCTTACAGACGTTCCCCTAGGGTGGGAGTTTTCGCATTTTGCAGGTTTTTCGGATGCAATGGCATGGGCAACTTGTTTTAGTGCCTCAGCAGGGGGCGCGCACGTGTATCGTACCTTAGACGGTGGACTTACATGGGAAGAAAAAAACCCTTATTCTGCAGCCGCTTTTGCAAATGTGGTGCATTTCTTCAACGCCTTAGAGGGTATGACGATGGGAGACCCTGTAGGAGGATATTATGAAATCTATACCACTGCTGATGGGGGAGATACTTGGGCGCGTGTGCCACAAGCCAATATTCCTGCACCGCTTGCCGGGGAATATGGCTTAACACGTTCTATTGGCAGCTATGGTGATACGATTTGGTTTGGTACACAAAAAAGCCGCATTTTTAGAAGTGTAGATAAAGGCATGAATTGGACGGTTTCTGACCTTAGCAGCATCGTGCCTGTAACGGGAATTGCAGGGACTTTGTCCGAATTTGCGATGGAAAGTGGCATGGTCGGCATGTGCTTTATTCAAGGTTTGGACAGCGTACAACGTTTGGTAAAAACAATTGATGGCGGCACAACTTGGACACAGGTGTTGTCTGGAACGCAAAAAGCAGGCTTCATGAAATGGCGTAGTGGATTGGCACACGTACCCGGTTCCACTCCGAGTCGCTATTTTATAACAGGCGCGCGCACCACTTTTGGCGATTTTGGCTCGCTCTATTCTGATGACATGGGAGTTACATGGGTAACGGTAGATTCGGCTGTACAACATTTGGGTTCGGCTTGGGCAGACAGCTTACATGGTTGGTCTGGCTCTTTCTCACAAGGACCCAGCACTGGCGGTATGTTCAAATGGAAAGATACAACGCAGGTGGTTTCGGTATATGCGCCTTGGACAAAAGGCGAAGTTGCGGGCTATCCTAATCCTACGCACAGTGTTTATACCATCAGCATGGACCAATTTGTAAAAGGGGCTATCATTAACCTTCGCCTTACAGATGTAACAGGCAAGGAAGTATATGGCTACGAAGTACCTGCTTTCAATGGTAAATTCAAGCATACTATCGAAATGACAAACCTCAATGCAGGTATGTATTTCCTTAATTTGCAGGTAGGAAATCAGATGATTACGAAGAAAGTGATGAAGAACTAAGCGTTTTTTCACGCGGATTTCGCAGATATAGCAGATAGCGCAGATAAAAAATATATCTGCGTTATCTGCTTTCATTTGCGTTTATCTGCGCGAAACCACTACTTTTGAAACCCGATTTCCTACTTGCAAAATATACGTTCCCGCAGCCAAGTATTGCAGGTTTATTTTAGCAGAAATCGGAGCCTCATACAAGGTTTTTCCCGTCATATCTCTCACATTTACAAGGCTTTGCGGAGGTATCTGCTCCCAACCCGCTATTTCTATAACCTCACTTGTAGGATTGGGAAAAACTCTAAGTTCATTTTCGGAAGGAGAAGGAATATCTGTAATTTCATAGGGAAAATTGCCAATTCCCCCAAAGTTGTTTACCACCAAATTGGCAGTAAAAGCCCCACCAACATACACCACATTATTATCCGCTTTGAGGGCATAAACAGGGGCATTCAAAATATCCAACAACTGAACCCCATAATAATTCCCAAATTTCTCCATTGTGGCTAAATTACTGCCATACGTCATCACAATTCCGCCGCCGTCATTGAAATCTCCCCCCAAATACAATTTGGAACCGCCCTCTGCAAAGGCATAAATTCCATGCCCTTTGAGTGCCAAATCAATCTTGGTCAAACTTATATTGTCCCATTTTCCGACAAAACCCAAAGCTGCCGTATCGCCCAAAGCATGAAAATCTCCGCCTATATATAACGTATCCTGAAAATTGGACAAGGCATGTATCGGAAAGGAAAGGCTATTTCCTACGGCAGAAAAAGTGCCATTTTGGTATTTTGCCAAATACGAAATACTTTGACCTGCCATTTGCGTAAAATCGCCGCCTATATACAAGTCGCCTTTCCATTCGTACAAGCAATTAATCATGCCATTTGTAGCTCCCAAATTGTCCCAACTGCTACCATTCCATTTTGCCAAACCAAAAGAACCTGCTGCATACAGTTCATTGTTATATACAAGCAAATCTTTGACTGTACCTGTGAGCGTTCCCATGGGCGCAAATCCCATGCCTGTAATGCTAAACTGCGCAATGTTGGAAACAGCAATTCCATTGATTGCTGTAAAATTGCCGCCATACACAGGCAGATTGTTCCAATACGCCAACGCATACACATTTCCCCCTGTCGCATTGATAGGGGCAAACCAGTCATAACCCGCAAAGCCCGAATAATAAGTGGAAACGCCATTCGCAAACTCCCCTGCTACCTGAATCAAATCTGTCCCACTATTGCCTATCAAGATGTCATAAACTGTGCCGCCCACGCCATTTTTCATAGCTTGTGTAGGCATAGCCGCAGGGTAGCCGGGCTGTATCCACGCCAATTCAGCCCGCGTAAAGCCATATTTTTCTGCCCAAGCCCCCAATTTTTCGCTGTGAATTTGGGAGAGATAGGCAAAATTTTGGCTAACAGCAATTTCCCTTGAAACCGCCTCATTTCCAGTCTCTTTCACCAAATATCCCACCGCACAAAAGGTATTATATTTGTCAATAAACACAGGATTTCGGTAAGGCAGGTACTCATTTTTGGGGAAAATGCCTTTTTTCCAATAGTCCTTCAAGGCATTTAAGGCAGCGATTCTGTTGGTTTGTTGGGTAGGAGAAAGGTGAGACATGTCTCGTTTGCGCAAAATCTGTTCTACCTGTTGCAGGTGCAGTTGAATGGCTTGTGTTTCCTCTAAGCTGCTATTTTCGGCAAAAATAGCAGCTGGCACATCTTGCTGAAACTGCCATTGCGGATTGACTTCTAACAGTTTTTCGTAGAGATTCGCATAATTTTTGGCTTGAACCAAGCTAACAAAAGCAAGCAGAAGGCATAAAAACGAAAGTTTTTTGGACATAAAAATGAAGGTTTATTTTTTGTACAGATAAATGTAAGAGTTGAAAAATAAATAACTTGATGATTATGACTATGGTTAATTATCTTGCTTTTTTAGTGCCGTAGGCACGACATATTTATAGAAAATAGAATTTATCCCCCCAATTTATCCCATTTTTCGTGCAAGCACGAAAAACAAGAGGGAGGTCGGGCATGTTTTTTTTCTATAAATATCGCGTCCCTACGGGACTATAAAATCATCAATTTATTTACTTTTCATTCCTTATACAGAACCTATGAAAAGTGAGCCACTCTTATATGCTTCCTAATCTATAGTATCTTTGTACAGATAACTGGAGTCGATAAAATAGCCTAAATAGGACAAAGGAACGCATGTTACCAAGCAGACAAGCCAAAACCACATAGGATGCGGAATTTGGAGCAGATAAGCTACCACTGTTATAAGCAGCAAAACCCCTACAATAATCGAGTTCGTTTCGCCTGATTCAAAATTGATTTGTGAAGCGACAAAGCCGCCGACAATGCTGCCTAAAAAAACGGCAAAGCATAAAATAAGTAATGCCAAAAAGGGCAGGTTTGTAATGAAGTGCCGCATAGTGTCTTTGTTTGTATAGTCTAATAATTCTGCGGGACCATACATTTTGTAATCCAAAAACTCTACGAGTGCTATGACTAAAATGCCAGCAATAAAGCCGCCTAAAATAGCGAGAATACTTCTTATCATACTATTGGTTACGTTAAATTGTGATAAAATATAATTAATTCATACAAAAATTACACCGTCTAATTCGACATATACGGTAATTCACTTATATGAATATTCTTGTAATGGCAAATTAATAACAAATATATGTATTTATATGAGAAATTGCATTTTTTTGATAAAAAAAGGCAGATTATTTTTTTGAGTGAAAAATAATTCTATTTTTGTTTTCTCTTATCGGGCTGAAAAAGTTGCCATTTTGGGCTTTGTTTTCTCAAATTGGTAAATAGGGTGGCGCACCTTTTAAAGGTGTGCCACCCTACAAGCCTAACTTTTACCTCCCAAAAACCTATTCTTTTATCACCACTTTTGTTAGCACTTCGGAAGGTGCAGACATTTGAATAAAATATTTTCCTGAAGGATAATTTTTCAGGTCAAATTCCACAGAAAGGGGGCGGTTTTTGGCAGAAAAAACTTGTTTATCTATTTCCTGCCCCAATTCATTGCGCACAATAAAACTCAATTTCCCATATTCTGGCACTTGATAGTTGATGTGAAGAAGGTCTTGCGTAGGATTTGGGAAAACCTCCAACGCCATTTCTACCCTTAAATCATTTTTATACAAAGAAACCATATCCGAATATTCCTCATACCCTTCTACATCTATGATGCGCAAACGGTACAAAATTTCATTTTGTGAAGTGTTTCCAATATTCATGTCCCAATATTCGTAGGCTTGTGTTTCTGTTGAATTTCCTATTGCATGTACCTGCCCGATTTCCTCAAAAGTCTGCCCTCTATCCAATGAACGCTCTATGGCAAAATGGTCTGTACCTATTTCTTCACTTGTATGCCATGTTATTAAGCCATCTATTTCCTGCCATTCTGCGGTCAAATCTATGAGTTTTACGGGCAAAATTGTGCCTGACATGGCATAGCCGCCATCTACATTTCTGCGCAACTGCATAGGAGACAAGCCCGTAACTGTGTCTGCGTAGGCATGATTTTTTCCTGCATAATTAAACAGAAAGCCCTGATTTACATCACTGTCTGTGGTATCATTTACATTGTTATCTGCATTGTATAAAGTATAGGGGCAGCTTGGGCAATAGGTAGGATTTTGCTCAAAAGCCACAATATAATCATTATCTTCATCTAAATTTCGGAAAAAATAATCCCCTTTTTCGGTCGTGTAAGTATTGCGAACCACATTGCCTGTAATGGCATCTAACAAAATAACCGACACAAATTTTATCCCAGAATCTATAGGAGTTGTGTTATTGTTGGCGATTTGATAATTCTGAAAACCATCTGCTGAACCCACCACATTCATTTGCCCATCTTGAAAAGCTGTGCCTGTGATAGCCGCAGGAGGAATCAGCCCTATATCGGCAATATGCGTATTCGCGCCCGCAGGAGCTGTATAAGCAGGACTTTGCAAAAAGACGGGGTCGATGTCGCTGTCTATCGCATCATTTCCTTGGTCTTGCAAACTAAGGCGCACATTGAGCGGAAAAGCAGATATTTTGATGCGATACGAACCAGGAGTAAGCCCTTGAAAATAATACATTCCCTCCGCATCAGTTACCGCAGTCGCCAACAAAGCATTGCTTGTGCCGGGATACAAACCCACAGAAACGCCTACAACGGGCTTTTCGCCTATATCTTGCAAGCCATTTCCATTCGTAGCGGCTGCCATGTCTTGATAGTCGTACCAAGCATA
>JAYUZN010000442.1:0-5182 GCA_043751755.1 Bacteroidota bacterium
AAATTCCCCATTTTCGTAGCTATACGTTTCCCCGTCATCTTCATAATAGATAAAAGAATTGTCATGATTTCCTTTGTAAAAATGAAGTTGCAAGGTATCTGATGCCAAGAACATCGTGGACAAAGGCGGCTTTTGCAGAGGCAAAATGCTGCCACTTTTCACAAAAACAGGCAAATTATATACCTGCGCATCTACAATTGCCTCCGTTTCCCCTGCATACATTTCCTCCGAGCCAAGTCTATACCATGTTTCATTGGCAAAAGGAAAATACACTTTTTGGTATTTTTCCTTGCTTTCTACAGGCGCAATCAAGAGGTTTTTTCCCAAAAGAAACTGATTTTCAAAGGTATTATAATAAATTTTCTCATCAAAAGGCGCATACATCGCCAAAGAACGCATAATAGGCAAGCCAAAAGTATGGGCTTCATAGAACAGAGAATACAAATACGGCAGCAAACGATAACGCTGCGCAATAATGTTACGGGCTTCATTTTCTGTGTCCACATTCCAAGACCAAGGCTCATGTTCGGCAGAATTCCACTCGCTATGCGCCCGAAAAAACGGCGTATAACAGCCCACAGACATCCATCTCACATACAAATTGGCATCAGCATTGCCCGAAAAACCGCCTACATCACAGCCCACATTTGCCATGCCTGTAAGTCCCATGCTATTTAACAAACGAACCCCTGCCAATAAATGCTCGTCTGAAGCCACATTGTCGCCCGTCCAAACCGCAGAATAGCGTTGTATGCCCGAATACGCAGCGCGTGTGAGACAAAAAGCCCGTTTGCCTTTGAGCTGTTTTTTCAAACCCTCATAGCTGCTTCGCGCCATTTGAAAACCATAAACATTGTGGGCTTGCTTGTGCGTTGCCCCTTTTCCGTCAAAATCAAATTGCACCAAATTTGGGAAACTTTGCCCCCAAGTTGCAGGCTCATTCATGTCATTCCAAACCCCTTCTATGCCCACATCAGTGTAGTTTTTGAGCCATTCTGCCCATTTTTCTCGGCTTGCAGCTTTGGTAAAATCGGGAAAATGACACCAACCAGGCCACACCTGTCCTGTATATAACGTAGCATCAGGATATTGGAGAAAAAGCCCTTCCTTTTTGCCCTGTTCGTAAGCAAAATAGTTTTTTTCTACCTTAATACCAGGGTCGGCAATCACTACGACATGAAAACCCAATTTCTTCAACTCTTCTACCAACTGTTTGGGCTGAGGAAAGTCCGTAGGGTGAAATGTGAAGACTTTGTAAGCGTCCATATAGTTGATATCCAAATAGATAACATCTCCACCTATCTTTTTGTCTCGAAAAGTTTGTGCCAACGTTTTCACTTCTTTGTCGGGGTAATAGCTCCATCTACATTGTTGAAATCCCAAAGACCACAAAGGAGGCATGTCCATTTTGCCCGTAAGCCGCGTATAATCTTGCAAAATCTGCGACACAGAACTGCCCCCAAAAAAGTAGTAATTCATTTCCCCGGCAACGGCAGAAAAGGAGGAAAATCTATCATTTGAAGCACCAAAATTGAAGGTAGTTTTGAAAGAATTATCGAAAAAAATGCCATATAACAGAGAATCATGCAAACCCATATAAAAAGGCGTAGAGGTATATAAAGGGTCTGCGCCCGCCTCATACGCATAGTCGTCTGTGTTCCAATTTTCGTAGGCATTTCCCCTGCGATTGAGTCCGCCTGTTTTTTCGCCTAAGCCTATAAATTTTTCATTCGGCTGCAATTTTTTATAGGCAGTAACTTCTTCGCCTATCCAATTGATGCCAAAAGAAGGTTCATCTTCATTCAACATTTGATTTTTTCTATTCAAAAAACGAATCCTAAACGGGCTTTTTTGCAGCTCTACTATGAGCGAATCGGTGCGCAAAGTCCATTTTTCGGGGCTTTCTTTCATCTGCGAAAAATAAGCATCTCTGCCTTGTGTCTGCACAACAGCATAAGAAAAATTAGGGCTAAGTACTTGTTTATCAGCCCTCACTCGAATCGTTGTTTGGGAATAAGGGAAAATATCCACCCAAGCGTTTTCGCATTTTATCGTTACTCTTGTGATATATTGCTCATTGATAATCTCGGAAGAAACGCCCAGAATATTGCCGATAGATTCGGGTTTTTGAGCAGTTAGATAGGCGAAATGAGAGAGGAAAGAGAGAATTAGAAAAATATATTTCATGGTTTTGTGTTGAATTTCACGCAGATTTGCGCAGAGAGACAAAAGAAATATATTTGAAGGAATAAAAAAAATTTAGGAGGGAATTTCTTTACAATAGATTTTTTATAGGTTGAAAATGAGTCATTTATTACCTAAAAAAGCAGTGAAGGAATTGTAAAAGCCATGCATTGCCAAGATTGGGAAAATAGAAAGCAGGGAAAAAAGAGGCGGCAAATTGAAAATTTCATCATGTTTGAAAGTTAGTTCTTTGAACGGATTTTTGCAGATGTTGAATTCACCTGATTTGTATATTTCGGGAAATTTATCCCGTTCAAAGTATAATAACTTTTTTAGGTAGTTTCCCATTTTTGCCGTAAATTTGTAGGCAATATCCAATCAATAGAAATATGCAAGTAAAAGTATTAGCAACAAATCAAGACAAAGGTTGGCTATTCTGTCAAGCCAAACTTGATGCGTATGTAAGCGAATTAACGAGCGATTTTGGACAATATCCTTATCAAAGAGGCTTTGTGCCGAATCCTTATTTAGATAAGTTATGGAACACAATTCACGACAATCAGCCTATCCCTCCCCTTGTATTACACTGCGAATACTCAGATGAAGTAGCCGAAGGGAAGGAGATTGAATTAGATATGAGTAAAGTGGAAATCTTAGATGGCTTGCAACGCACTTTTCGGTTGTGGGGCTACTATAAACTTGCCCAAAAATTAGAAGCAAATGGTTATGAAGATATAAAAGCCTTGATTACGGACATGAAAACGGATTTTCCTGTTTTATTTGATATAGGTTTTATGAAATTTGAACTGCTAAAAGATTGGTATGTTTCCCAAAAACAGGCAGAAGTTTTGACAAAATATAGAGAATCTCACATTTATTTTACTTTATGGACACACCTTTCTCCAGAAGAATTAGTAAATCAATTTCTTCTGCTCAATGTGGGACAAAAAAAAGTAAGTAAAAGGCATCAATTAGAACTGCTATTTTTGTATTTATGGGAAAAGATAAAAAATGAAGTCGAAGGCGTAGAACTTATTCGCGAACGTGATGCAAATGCGTATCAAATTCGCAAAGGAAACAGGCAAATCGGGCAATTGATGTTTTCTTCTGTAGTCATGGCTTATAGGTCTTTATTTGCGCAGAAGGCTTTAGTATTAGATTTGTACGATTTTATTGCAGAGATAGACGAGGATATCAATGAAAATATGATTCGTGCCGAAATTTTCAAACTTTTTGTGATTCAACTTACAGAGATAGATGCCCTTTTGTTTACGCAAGAAGGTGAAGTAGCCAAAAAATGGTTTGTTCATGATACTACTTTATGCGGAATATGTGGCGGCATGGGGAAATATTTTAGCGTAGAAACAAATGGCGAATTAGAAACTTATTTTAATGCGCTAAAAACTGCTATAACAGAATATGGTTTTCATATTACTGATTTTGAAATAGAGATGAAGCGCGTGCAATATGATGTGCAGAATATGATGCGCAAAGCAATAGCAGAATATACCTATCTTTTGTTAGCGGGTAATAATCCTGTATGGTCTGCGATTTTTGGGGAGTTAAAAAATAAAAAAACAGAAAGATAAATGATGAAAAATAAAGAAATACTTATTCAATTTTTGAAGCAAATTCATAGTCATTTGCAGCTAACTATAGCAGACTTCGAGGATATTTTAGCAGGAAATGTGAATGATGGCATACATTTACTCAAGCAAAATTGCCAAAATCTATTGATTGATGCTTTTGTAGATTTCTGGACAGAAGCGAAATTAAAGACATTGTTAAGTAGCTTTGACCTTAATTTTGACTTTGAAAATGACCCATATCCCAACACACAAACCGCAGAAATCATAGATTTTTCGCAGCCTAATTTTCTCAAAAGAAATAGAGCTTTTACTTTTTTGGACAATAATTTTAGCTATATTTCATTCAAACATTTATTCACAAGTTCTCCTATTTCCACGTTTTCCGATAATGATGGCTTAAAAGCCTTGTGGGATTTTATGGCTACAGCTATTATTGGGAATGAAATGCCTAAGATAAACCAATTATTAACGGCAATTATCAACAGAGATACAGAAAAAGGCTTTTTAGTAAATAAAACCGCGCAAAGCGCAGATGCTTTAAGCATTTATGCCTGTTTGTTTTATCAAAAATTGCTTTCAGGAGAAACAATAGCCTTAGATAATGCCTTGATTAGCAGCCCTTCTACGCATACTCATTCTTTTGTTCAAACCCACAAATATGAACAGTATTTTGAGTTGTTTGACGTGATTGCAGAATTAAATAATTGTAAAGATTTAATTACCCGTTTTTTGAAGGTTTATCATTTGTTGGAATATTTGGCTTTTAGGGTGCAATTGGTAAAAATTGAGGCAAATGCAAGGTTAAATAGAACTTTTATGAGAGATATTCATTCTTTGGGAGATAATAGAAATGAGCTTTCTTTTCTTAAAAAACAATTCCTAATCATTTTTCAAGGAAATGAACCGGATTTCAATGCTATATTTTCTGGTTTAGCACCTGATATCCTTACTTTTATAAAAAATCATTTTGATATTGGGGCATTTCCATCAAATGGACCAGATGTCCTAAATCCTATTGCTACTTTTATTTACAGACTTCGCAATAGCATTGTCCATAATAAAGAAAGCGAATTTCATATAACTACGACAAATGTAGCTGATTATCAAGTCATTATTCCACTTATAAAAAGCCTTACAGAAACTTTAGAAAGGCTTGTTTTTGACAAAATAAATGCAAATCATCAAGCAATTGCTTATCAAAATTCCACCATACAATTATATTAAGTACGAGTGAGAAATAATCTAAACATATATTTTCGATATATCTTATTGATTATGATAAACTTATATTAACTTTCAACTCTCAACTAATAACTTTCAACTACTTAAATGCACACACATTTTCGTTCTCACACCTGCGGGGAACTTCGCATAACAGACCTCAACGCCGCCGTTACCCTTTCAGGCTG
>JAYUZN010000443.1:0-3660 GCA_043751755.1 Bacteroidota bacterium
TGGCAGCAGCACTATACGAGGCTTTTTGAAAATCGAAGCGGGCGGTAGGATTGAGGTAAACAGAATGTTTGGCATCTTGCGTGTTTGTGAGTTCATTCAACCATGAAATATGGGCAGTGTAGCGAATCGGCAAGTACTCTTTGTAGCCCAACAGCGAAGTATTGTTTTTGATTAAATGACTGAAAGCCAAGCCCATACGCAAATCTTCTGCAAGAACTTTTCTTTTCACTTTCCATTTTTCGGTCATATACACAAGTCCTGCGTCTAAATCCCAATAGTTTTTGGATTGCGAAATCATGCTGGCAGGAGGCGTATATTGACTCGGTCCCACAATGCCTTGCATAGCCACTAATTGGTCGCCAAACACGAAGTTTTCCCAATTTACACTGCGCCAATTATAGGAGGTTCTGAAGCCCAATGAGAGTTGCGAAGTATTGTGGCGGTCATTGTCATTTACATAATGATAGGCATACGAAAAACCCGCACTTTGAGATTTCAAAAAGCCTTCTCCTTTTGTTGCTTCGTTATAAGTAAGCCCAAACCCCGAATGATAGCAGGGCAAAATAGTGCTTATGCCTACGCTTTTTGTCTCAAATTTGCTATAGCCTTCCCTGACCCCTGCCCATTGACGGCGATAGTTGATATTGACAACTGTACCCAAATGAAAACCTGTAAAAGCGGGATTCAAGTACATTTTGTTAGCATAAAATTGCGAAAAAACAGGGTCTTGTGCAGATACGGACGAGAGAAAGGCTATAGAAACCAGAAAAATAAGTAATTTTTTTAGCATATTTTGAATAAAATGTGAAATCTGTTTTGCCATTATACGCAAAACGGGGGGCAAAGTTAAGCCTTTTTTTTAGATAAACCAAAAATACTAAAAAAATTAGTGCGGTATTTATATAAACCGCCATGTATGCCTTCTGGCGGTTTGGAAAGCTGTCCAAGGATTCGGAAAAAAATATTTTTCATATTTATGAAATTTTCCCTTAATTTGCACTTTAATTACTCCATTCCCAATATTTCTCTCGTAATTATATGAAAAAAACAGTCCTATTTTTATGGATATTGACCTCATTTTCTCTTTTTGCGCAAAATTATTATCCATGTAGCTGCCTTTTGCCCGAAAAATATGTGCAAGCAGTGAGCGTAACGGAGCAAATTGCAGTCCGTAGCAGCTTAGATGCCCATACGCCCAATCTCATAACTATGCACTATGGGCAAGAAAAAGTTATGTTATTAGGGCAAAAAGACTCTATCACTTTGGGAGACAGGCGGGTATATACCTTAATTTCTTTGGAAGACGGCACGCAAGGTTGGGTAGAATATGCCAAAATTGTGCCTTGTGGCGCGGGAAAAGTGATTGCCCAAAATACAGGTTCCTATAAGGATAGAAACAAAGAGGAGGCTTCGGGCTATGCGTTTCGGGCAGGAGAAGCCGTTATTGCCACCGAAACTTCGGGCGATTTGATATATGTTTATTCCAAAAACAAAAGCAAAAAAGGCTGGGTTTCTGTCTATGAGGTGATAAGTGGAAATCAGGAGTTTCTGGCAGGAATTTCCTTAGAAAAGGCTTTGGTTTCTAACAGTGTATATGGGCGAAAAGTAGCTTTGGAGCAATTGCAATCAAGCATAAATAGCAATATGCGGATATATCCCATTGTTCAAAATGAATATGCCCAAGTTGCAAATGCTACGCCTCCGCCGTCAAACCTTGTGCCTGTGTATGCCGCAAATGCCTCTCGTGGCTTGCATGAGCGACCTGCCATGATGCCTGTGCCGACTGCGCCAAAACCTGCTTTGAGTGAGCGACCTGCCTTAGTGCCTGTGCCTGCTGCGCCAAAACCTGCTACTCGTAGCGCGGAAAAACCAAGTTCTTCGCTTACTTTGGTTACGCCTTCGAAGCCTGCTGTTTCTGCCAAAACAATGCCCGAAAAACCTGTGAAACAAGCCGTTACACCAACAGAAAAGCCTGCGACAAATCGGGGCATTGCAGAAATGCCTGTAAAAAAAGCCGTAGCAAAACCGCAAAAAAATACAGAAAAGTATGTATTAGCCAAAACGTCCAAAATTGCGCCGGATAAGGTATTTGCGTGTTTGCACCCAAAATTGCCTGTAGGGACAAAGGTGCGTGTGCCTCTGACGGGAAATGCAGGCTATGTGGTGATGGAAGTGCTGGGAAAATCGGCTGCAAATACGGTGGAAATGTCTGATGCGACTATCAAAAGGGTTTTTGGGAATCAGATTCCGCAGAAGGTCGAAGTGCAGTATTTTACAGTGAGCAGTCAGCAGTGAGCAGTGAAGCATAGCCTTTTTTAGGGTGGCGCACTTTTTAAAAGTGCGCCACCCTAAAAAAGAGACACAAAGCCCTTATTTATTCGCTAAATAATAAATCTGATTATCCTCATTTACCTTGATTATCAAGGAAATATCTTTGCAGTTCAAAGTCGTAGCAGTCTTGCCTTTGCAATAATTCATGTTTGTACGAAATTGCGTATTGCCGTTTCCTAAATCCGTTTCCTCCATGCTGTTCCAATCTATATTGAACTCCTCATAAGGGTATTTTTGCCACCAATCATAGTTAAATGGCAAGGTATTTTCGCGTGTTATATTTCTTTGAAGATAATATTTTTCCAAAACAGGTGCAAGATATTGAATACAAGCCGTGTTGTGCTGTTTTCCCATCTCAAAATAGGTTTCTATCGCCTTACGAGTAGGGCGATTTGAGCTGGTATGATGGGGATTATCTTCGGAATAGCCTTGTTTTTCTCTATTAAAAATGGCAGTCGCAAAGATAAGCAAGCCTATTATCAATAGTAAAAAGAAGGGAGAACGGATAAATTTTGACATATTTTTGGACAAGTTTTTTTATTTTTAGACAAGATAATTTGTTTTTAGACAAGATAACAAGATTTACAAGATAGGACAGGTAAATAGCTTTCCTTCCTTATTCCTTCTTTTTCCTTGCCACAACCCGCATATAATCCAATTTTGCAAACATAAAACCCAATCCTGCGATAGACCAAAGCAAGTTGTAATCCCAAAAAACGGTAATAGGGCGTTTCCAAAACCATTTGTTAAAAGGAATGACGACTTCATTTTTAATGGATTCTATTTCCAAAATTTCTAAGCCAGATTGCTGCACAAGTTGCTCATATTCCGCATAATTATAGATATTTTGAGGCGGCACATAGAGCGTTTTCATAATGCTTTTAACCAGCCATTTTTGGAGCCAAGATTGCGGTTTGCAAATAATCAAATCTGCCATAGAAAAAATACCATCAGGTTTGAGCACACGCTTTACTTCCTGCAAAAAATCAGCCCTTGTTTCAAAGTGAAAAGCGGCTTCAATGCTCACCATTCTATCTATGCTATTGTCCTCAAAAGGCATATTTGTGGCAGAACCCATGATGACCTCCCCCTTTTCTGCCAAGCCCGATGCTGTCAAAAAATGATTGCCCCATTCTATTTGAAAAGTCGAAATATTCAAGCCTATCATCTTGTTAATTTGATGATTTTCAAGGCAGTATTTCATATTTGTAGCAAAACCACAACCCACATCTACCACTTTTTCGTCATGCTCCGAAAACATAGCCGCTTCACTCACCAAACGAAACATGGCACGATTTGCCTCATGCAATTTCTCTTGACTGATAACAG
>JAYUZN010000444.1:0-3362 GCA_043751755.1 Bacteroidota bacterium
TTTCTTTTTTGGATATTTGCCCACCTTAAATTGTGCCTATCTTGGAGCAAGTGTTGTCCAATCTTCAAGGGTTATATTTTCAAGTCGGCTCAAATGGGACACATTATTCGTTACTATAACCATATTATGATGTATAGCAGTTGCACCAATTAACACATCAAAGTCATCAATTAGCAAACCTTGTTTTCTTAGTCTTGCTTTTTCTTTTGCATAAATATCCAATGAATCATAAATAGGAATAAATGCAAACTTTGGAATAAATGCCTCTACAACGGCTCGCATGGCTTCAATCGTCTTGCTATTTTCAACGCCATATTTCATTTCAGCAACGGTCATTTCAGAGATAAAGCAGTTCTCCTCTCCTACTTCTGCTATTTTCTTGTCAAGATTGTATTGTCCTTTGAGAAAGAAAATACAAATATTTGTGTCTAAGAGATATTGTTTCAAAGCGTTTCTATTGTGCGGTTAAAAGTTCTTGATGCTCGAAGCTCTGCAATGATTTCTTCGGCAGATTCCGCAGATTGATATGCTCCAAACAAAGATTGAAGGGAAACTTCTTCCTGTTTTACGCTTGTTTTGAGCGATTCTGACAGTTTGCTAATGAGGTCAAGTTTGCTGTCGTGATTCAGGTTTTTCAAGAAACCGAAATAGTAATCGACAATATGAATATTGTGTGGAATGGCGTGCATGAGATTAATTTTGGCTCAAATATATGTTTTTTTTCGGTAAACAAAAAATCAAATCATTCCATATTCCCCAATTTGTGGTAAAATCTTATCTTTCAGCGTATTATGCAAGGCTTTTAAGGCTTCAAATTCCGTTTTGTACAAATCCACCTCTGCCATGGCGTTGCGAATCTGCCACCAACCTGCGTCCCAAGTCTCAATTTTAAATTTTGGGGTTCGCATTTCGCTAAGATGCGCAAAATAGAATTCGTAAATGACTTTCCCTTTTGCCAAAACTGCGGCTGCTTCGGGAGATAATTGCCTGTTTTTCAGCCATTTTGCCATAAAAGTATCCTCGGCATTTACCAAAGTCATGGCTATGTCGCTATCTGTTATTTTCCATGTTTTGACTTCTGCTACTTCAAAAGGGAAAAAATGGTTATGAATTTGATAGATTTCGCCTTCGTATTTCACGTTTTTGAGGGCAGCCGTAGCATTGCTATTGCTAAACAAGTTCCAAATTGTACAATCTGCGATAAATTCCGCACTCAGTTCCTTTTTCGGCTGCATAAATTGGTCTCTGTCATTGAGCCAAGTCGCTTTTGGGATTCTACGGACGGCATGAACCACCATAGCTTGCTCAAAATTGGCAGGGGTAATCGAAAATGCGCCCGCACTCACATAAGGACCTGAAAGCAAGGCTGTAAAGTTTTGGTTTTGAAAATCATTGCCTTTACACATCAAAGAAGCCAAAAAGCTTTTTGCTATTCGGTCTCTACGGTCTTGATTATCAGCCTTTACCTCAATGGCAGAACCCAAAGGAGGGAATTTTAGATTTGCGGCAGGGCGCGGAATCCATTTGCTCAAATGCGTTTCTCGTGCTTCAACTGCAATGTTCTTTATGCCTATTTTTTCTATTTGTTCATTAAAAACATCAAGTTTCATCGTTTGCTCCTTCAAATGTAGGTCATTATTCAATTTCCAAAGCATGAAAGCCACAGGAAAAGGACTTGCTTTTGACGTACCCGAAAAGTTGGAGGAAGCAAAAACAAAGCCTCTTTCATATTGAAAACGAAAAATAGTTTCACGCAATTTCTCATCATTGTTAGAATTGAGGTGTTTTATTTTGTAAAAAAGTCCCAAATGAGCTGTTTTGTTAGAAAACTCTTTTTTTAGCCTAAAAATAAATTGCATTGCCAATTCGCGCGAAACTTCGCCCAAATCTTGTTTGTGCATGATTTTTCGCACTTTTGTATCTGCTACGCCTTCTTTGCTATTGCCTTGATTTGTGCCTGCGATTTGTGCCGTTGCAAAAGGCGGATTTATCAAAATTATCCATTTCAGGGCAGGATTTGCGAGGTCTTTGCGGAGTTTTTCGGGCAGTTTCCAAGTCATTTCAAAATTCAAAGCTGTATCTTCCCAAAACACATTTTGTACATCATCATTCAGATAGTCGTATTGAAAAATAGTCGCTCCTACAAAGAGTTTTTGGCAATGCTCCACATCTTCTATATACAAAGTCGAAAGATAACAATAGGGCAAGGCTTCGTTTGGCAAGCCATATTCCAAATTGCCCGTACCTGCCGCCATGTCCCACAAGCGATATTCGCCCGATTGCCACCACTGTTTGCCCACTGTTTTTTCCAAATAATCGAGGGCTTTTTTGGAGAAAGGAAGGGGCGTGAAAAATTCTCCATGAAAACGCCGCATAAAGTCATCACTTAGGCGGTCAATTTTTGCCAAAATGCCCCGAATTGTATCTACATTCGTCACTTTTTCATACAAAGACCAAAAAAGTGTGTAATCTTTTGCCAAAATTTTCTTGATTCTCGCATCTCCTCCGCCAAATTGAAATACGACTTTGCTCTCTTCTTTGAGAAAAAAAGTCATGCCTTGCTGAATATCACACACAAAATAACGGCTGGTTTTCAAGCCATTGCGCACAGCTTCGCCAAAAATGCCATTCCAATACTGAAAAATATCTTCAAAATTATCTTCTGTAATGACTTTTTTATCCAAAATAGCCAAAGATAATTGTGCGTTTAAATGCTGCGTAAGCAAGTCGGCAAAAATGGGAAATTCATTTCGGTCTTGTACGGTATAAATGTGAATCTTTTTGAGGGTTTCCGTTTCCGCAAGTGCCTTTACCAAATTTGCATCAGGATTGCTCGGAGCTAAATCCCAGTCATACAAGCCTTTAGCATCTGTATAAAAGTCTTTCCAAAGCAGGGTTTCCGTAAAAATGGCTTCATTTTGGTCTGCCAAACACAAGATAGGCGGAATCGGTTTGTCGGAATAGCTGCCAAATTTGAGCCGATGCACATAGTACAAAATCTGCGCAAGGACAGTCGCCCGCACTTTGAGGCTCTCAAAATTTTTGTCATACTTAAATTCAAACAAAACCTGCGGCGTATAAAGGTCGTGTTTGTGAGACGTATCGTATTGAATATCAAAGGCTTTGGCATAGACATTTTTGATGTCTTCTTCGGTTTTGCCTTTTTGGAGGAGATGGGTGAATTTGGGGGAGTCTATTTTTGGCATGAGAAATGGTATTTTGAATAAGCAAATCTAATAAGTAACTATTTAGGTAGACAACCACTTCGAGGGGTTAGCACCCACTCGAAGGGTTGCTTACTCAAAAGAATTTAGTTTCGCTGCCCTTCGAGTGGTCGGAGACCCTCGAAGCGGCTTTAACCT